>JAEYRT010000204.1 GCA_023435325.1 Pseudomonadota bacterium
GAAAACGGTTCACGCCCAGCAGGCTAGCCGTGATACCCAGCACCGCCACCACGGCGATGTTGGTCAACAGAAAAAGAGCGATACGTTTCATTCTTGGGTTTCTCCACATGGGGAAAAAGCAGGCCGACCGGCCCTTCTGGCAAATAGGGCCGGCACCTGCAGATTCAAGCTTTGTCACCTGTTCTGCCCCGAATGTTGTGTAGATCTTGGCCGGGGCAGCTGCCGTTGGGGGTTGCTGATGATAGAAGCAAAAAGCCGCGCACAGTTCCGCAGCGTCAGCCATGCAAACACCATGCCTTCATGCAAAGCCTAGGGTTGCGGCTTCTCGCGCACGGACACGCGCGGCGTTCCTTCTTCGCGCAGTTCAAACATCTGGGTCGCAGCCAGCAGCTTGGTCAACGTGGCATAGCCGTAATTGCGTGCATCAAAGGAGAGCTTGTTGCCGATGTGCGTACCCATGGCCGCCACCCGGCTCCAGCCAGTTTCATCCTGTGTGGCCTTGATGGCATCGTGCAGGATGGACATCAGATGCCGGTCCTGCTGCAGCAAATGGGTGGGCACGCGCAAGCCGCAGGCGAGGTCGCCCGGTACCTGGGTTTTCAGGTCGATCTTCATGTCTGCCAGCGCCGCCGCTGCCGCTATTGCCTGCTCCCGCCGATCACTGCGGCTGGTGATGCCATCACCGCGGTCCACCAGGGCATCGAAATACAGAAACCGCGAACAGGCGTTCACAAAGGCCTGGGGGGTCTGGGCCGCACCGAATCCGTAGACAGCTGCGCCCTTGCCACGCAGGTGCAGCACCAGCGGCGTGAAATCCGCATCCGAGGACACAATGCCATACGCATCGGGTTCGTCGGTGTAGAGCAGCTCCATGGCATCCACCGTCATGGCCATATCGGTGGCATTTTTCCCCTTGGAATAATCGAATTGCTGCATGGGGCGGATGGCGTATTGCAGCAGCTTGTTTTGCCAGCCCTGCAGGCCCGCCTTGGTCCAGTTGCCGTAAGCCCGGCGCGTGTTGATCACGCCAAAGGTGGACAGCTCGGTCAGGATTTCATCAATCATCTCCGCCGGTGCGTTGTCGGCATCAATCAACAGGGCAATTCTCGGTTGGTCATTCGCTGACATGCGGTCTCCTTGGTGCATGGCATGCAGACTATCCAAGTCTGGCGGTTGCGCCAAGCCATAAAAAAAGGAGCTGCTTGTGCAGCCCCTTTGGGCGTTTCAGCATGCTTTCTATCTGAAAACCAAGTACAGAAAGCCTGAGCAGCTATTTATTTTTCAATCCACCATCTTCCAAGGTAGGGCCTCGCCAAAGCGCAAGGGCTTGAGGATGGCGCCTTCGCCATATTCAAAACTCACCGGCGGTGTCCAGCTCTGCTTGACCAGGGTGATGGTGTCGGTGTTGCGTGGCAGGCCGTAGAAGTCCGCGCCGTTGAAGGAGGCAAAGGCTTCGAGTTTGTCCAGCGCACCCGCGCCATCAAACACTTCGGCGTACATCTCAATGGCCGCATGCGCGCTGTAGCAGCCTGCGCAACCGGTGGCGGCTTCTTTCAGGTGCGCTGCATGCGGTGCGCTGTCGGTGCCCAGGAAGAACTTCTTGCTGCCGCTGGTGGCCGCCTGTACCAAGGCCACGCGATGGGTTTCGCGCTTCAACACGGGCAGGCAGTAAAAGTGCGGGCGCACGCCGCCCAGGAAGATGGCGTTGCGGTTGAACAGCAAGTGCTGAGGGGTGATGGTGGCAGCCAGGAAATCATCGGCCGCTGCCACATATTGCGCAGCTTCCTTGGTCGTCACGTGCTCCATGACGATCTTGAGTTCGGGGAAATCCTTGCGCAGGGGCTGCAGTTGCTGCTCGATGAAGACGGCCTCGCGGTCGAACAGGTCAATGCTTTGGTCGGTCACCTCGCCGTGCACCAGCAGCACCAGGCCTTCGCGCTGCATGGCTTCCAGCGTGGGGTAGATTTTGCGCAGATCGGTCACGCCGTGGTCCGAATTGGTGGTCGCACCTGCGGGGTAGAGCTTGCAGGCCACCACGCCAGCAGCCTTGGCGCGCACGATTTCCTCGGGGGTGAGGTTGTCGGTCAGGTACAGCGTCATCAAAGGCTGAAACTGGCTGCCGACAGGCACGGCAGAGAGAATGCGCTCGCGGTAGGCAACAGCCATCTCGGCCGTGGTCACGGGCGGCTTGAGATTGGGCATGATGATGGCGCGGCCCATCTGGCGGGCGCTGTGCGGCACCACGCAGCGCATGGCTTCGCCATCACGCACGTGCAGGTGCCAGTCATCGGGGCGGGTAATGGTGAGGGTCGTGGGGGCAGTCATACCCCTATTGTCCCACCGACTGCTGCACTTTCCATCACAACACACTGTGCATAATGAGAAACGCTCTCATTTGAAAAGAAGAACATATGACAACTGCAATGACTTCCGCTACACCCGCCTTTGAGCGCGTGCGCCACCCTTTCAAAGCACGCCATGTGCAACTGCTCTCGCGCGAGCAAATCAGCCCCGGTTTTCTGCGCCTGACCCTGGTGGGGGAAATGCGCGACTTTGTCAGCGAGGGCTTTGATGACCACTTCAAACTCATCCTGCCGCAGGAGGGCCTGGACAAGCCCTTGCTGCCGCAGATGGTGGATGGCAAGCCTTTCATCGCCGGCCCACGCCCCACCATGCGCGACTACACGCCACTGCGCTGGACCACCAATACCCTGACGGTGGACTTTGCGCTGCACGACAGCGGCCCCGCCACCGAATGGGCACGTACCGCCCCCATGGGCTCCTGGGTGGGTGTGGCGGGCCCACGCGGGTCGATGGTGATTCGCAAAGACTTCGACTGGTATTGGCTGCTGGCCGATGCGACCGGGTTGCCTGCCGTGGAACGGGCCTTGGCCGAGCTGCCGGCCAGCGCCAAGGTGACGCTGCGCCTGGCCGTGCCCGAAGCCGATCGCCGTACGTTGAGCGCAGAAGCGCAGCTGGATCTGCAATGGGTCAGTTCGCTGACCGACGCCGCGCAGGCGCTGACTCTGCCCGAAGGGGAAGGCTTTGTCTGGGCT
>JAEYRT010000216.1 GCA_023435325.1 Pseudomonadota bacterium
GTGCGCGCCTTGGGGCAGGCCAGCGATGTGCTGTTGGTGGTATCGATCTCGGGCAATGAAAGCTGCATGCTGCAAGCTGTGGAGGCTGCCCATGAGCGCGACATGATGGTGGTGGTGCTGACCGGCAATACCGGAGGGGCCTTGGCGGGGCGTGTGCGCGAAACCGATGTCTTGATCACCGTGCCCCATGAACGCCCGATGCGCGTGCGTGAGGTGCATGATCTGGTACTGCACTGCTTGTGCGATGGCGTGGATACCCAGTTGCTGGGCGAACAGGAGATGTGATGACACAACAATGGCGTCGAACAGGTCGGGCTGTGGTGGTTGCCGGCATGCTGGTGGGGAGTTTGGCAGGCTGCGTGCCTTTGATCGTCGGTGGTGGTGCTGTCACCACGGCTTTGGTGGCCTCTGACCGTCGTACCACGGGCATGTACCTGGAAGACGAGCGCATCGAGCAGAAATCTGCAGCGCAACTGCGCACTGTGCTCAAGGAAGGCGCGCGCGCCAGTGTGACCAGCTTCAATCGTTTGGCACTGATCACTGGAGAGGTGCGAACCGAGGCCGAAAAGGCTGAAATCGGGCGTGCGGTGGCCAGTATTGAGAATGTGCGCAGTGTGATCAATGAAGTGGAAATCGTGCCTTTCGTGTCTTCCATCACGCAGCGTGGGCGCGATACCTTGCTCACCAGTCAGGTCAAGGCCAGCCTGATCGATGCCAAGGACATCCAGGCCCATGCGATCAAGGTGGTGACGGAGTTGAATGTGGTCTATCTGATGGGCATCGTCACGCCCCGCGAAGCCAAGCGTTCGGCCGAAATCGCACGCGGTGTGAACAATGTGCGCAAGGTGGTGCGTGTGTTTGAAAACATCTCGGAAGAAGAGCTGGCCAGCTACCCAGGACAGACGCCCCAAGCACCTGTCGTACAAGATCCGGCTGCTCGAAATTAAGCCAGGCAGCTGCCCGGCACTTGCTCACAGAATGCGAAAGTGCTCGGTGCCTGCTGCCAGGTCGGTATTGGACGCGCGCTGGCTGTGCAGCTTGATTTGCAATCGCAAATCGTTGACGGAATCCGCATTGCGCAGCGCATCCTCATACATCACGGCACCGCTTTCATAAAGGTCGAACAACGACTGGTCGAATGTCTGCATTCCCAGGTTGCGGCTTTTCTTCATGATTTCCTTGATCTCCACGATATCGCCTTTGGCGATCAGGTCCGAGATCAGCGGCGTATGAAGCAGGATCTCCATGGCAGCAATACGCCCTGCGCCGTCCTGTTTGGGCAACAGGCGTTGTGAAATCATGGCCCGCAGATTGAGCGACAAGTCCATCAGCAGCTGCTCGCGGCGCTCCTCAGGGAAAAAGTTGACGATGCGGTCGATGGCCTGATTCGCATTGTTGGCGTGCAAGGTGGCCAGACAAAGATGCCCTGTTTCCGAAAAGTTGATGGCATGTTCCATGGCTTCACGGTCCCGGATCTCCCCCATCAAGATCACATCGGGTGCCTGCCGCAATGTGTTTTTGAGCGCAGCCTCCCAACTGTCAGTATCCAGCCCCACTTCACGCTGCGTGATGATGCAGTTCTTGTGCGGATGCACGAACTCGATGGGGTCTTCGATCGTGATGATGTGCCCTTCGGAATGCTCGTTGCGCCAGTCCACCATGGCAGCCAGGGACGTCGATTTGCCGGAGCCGGTGGAACCCACAAAGATGCACAGGCCGCGCTTGGTCATGGCCACTTCCTTGAGCACCGGGGGGAGCCCCATGCCGTCAATGCTCGGGATGGTCGCCGGGATGGTGCGCAACACCATGCCGACCCGGCCCTGCTGCAAAAAGGTGTTCACGCGGAAACGGCCAATACCCGCTGGCGAAATCGCGAAATTGCACTCCTTGGTACGTTCGAATTCAGCAATTTGCTTGTCGCTCATGATGGAGCGTGTCAACGCCAGTGTGTGTGCGGCCACCAGAGGCTGCTCCATGAGCCGCGTCACCTTGCCATCCACTTTGATGGCTGGTGGGAAATCCGCAGTAATGAATAAATCGCTGCCCTTGCGGGCCACCATCAGCTTGAGCAGATCGCTGATGTATTTGCTGGCCTGTTCACGTTCCATCGTTGCAGTCTTCGACGTGGGTGGTTAAATCAGAAAGTTCTCGGGAGACTTGGCCTTGCTGCGGGCTTCTGCCGCGCTGATGGCATTGCGACGCACAAGTTCGCTCAAGCATTGGTCCAGCGTCTGCATGCCTGCGCTGGCGCCGGTTTGCATCGCCGAATACATCTGCGGGACTTTGTTTTCGCGGATCAGGTTGCGGATGGCAGGCGTGGCAATCATGATTTCGTGGGCCGCGACACGGCCGCTGCCGTCTTTGCTTTTGCAAAGTGTCTGCGAGATCACGGCCTGCAGCGACTCGGACAGCATGGTACGCGCCAGGTTCTTTTCTTCTGCCGGAAAGACGTCGATGATGCGGTCGATGGTCTTGGCCGCGCTAGCGGTATGCAAGGTGCCCAGTACCAGATGCCCGGTTTCGGCGGCAGTCATGGCCAGGCGGATGGTCTCCAGGTCGCGCATCTCTCCCACCATGATGCAGTCCGGATCTTCACGCAGGGCCGAACGCAGCGCCGCAGCAAAAGAGTGTGTCATCAACCCGACCTCGCGCTGGTTGATCAGGCTCTTGCGGGATGCATGCAAAAACTCAATCGGTTCCTCCACCGTCAGAATATGGCTGTGCGTGTGGGTGTTGATGTGATCCAGCAGGGCGGCCAGGGTTGTGGATTTGCCCGAGCCAGTGGGGCCGGTCACCAGCACCAGTCCTTTGTTCTTGAGCGCCAGATCGCCAAAGACCCGGGGAGCGGCGAGCTCTTCCAGCGACATCACCTTGCTGGGGATGGTGCGGAACACCGCGGCTGCGCCCCGGTATTGATTGAAGGCATTGACCCGGAACCGGGCCAGACCCGGTATCTCGAAAGAGAAGTCGACTTCTAGGTTTTGCTCGTAGGCCTTGCGCTGGGCATCATTCATGATGTCATACACCATGGCATGCACGGTTTTGTGATCGAGCGCATCCAGGTGAATGCGCCTGACATCGCCATGCACCCGGATCATTGGAGGCAACCCTGCGGACAAGTGCAAATCCGAAGCTTTGTTTTTGACACTGAATGCCAGCAAGGTGGTGATGTCCACAGCAAAATCTCCCTCTTTTCCTGCCCCTGTGCTGCTGCACTTCTTTGGAGTCGATGCGTAGGTATGGTGGTTGGATTTGATACGCTTGCAACGATTATGACCACGATTGCCCACCAGCTTCACCGCGTTCACGAACAGATTGCCATTGCCTGCCAGCAATGCCATAGACAGCCTGCCGATGTGGCGCTGCTGGCTGTCTCCAAGACCTTTCCTGCCCAGGCCGTCAGGGAAGCGGCTTTGGCGGGACAGCGTGCTTTTGGGGAGAACTACATACAGGAAGGCGTGGACAAAATCGCTGCCGTGCGCGCGATGACAGATCTGCCAGCCTTGCAGTGGCATTGCATCGGCCCTGTCCAGAGCAACAAGACCAAGCTGGTGGCACAGCACTTTGACTGGGTGCACACCGTGGACCGAGACAAGATTGCCCAGCGCCTGAATGACCAGCGCCCAGCTGAATTACCAGCACTGCAGGTGTGCATTCAAGTGAATGTGGACGGCGGGGAAACCAAGTCTGGTTGCGCGCCAGAAGATGCGCTGGCGCTGGCGCAGTTGGTGGCGCAGCTACCCCGTTTGCAGCTGCGCGGCGTGATGAGTATTCCGGACCCACAGCCCAGCGATGAGGCCATGCTGCACATCCACCAAAAAGTGGTGCAGGTGTTTGAGCGCATTCGCGCATCCGGCATCAGTGGCTTAGAGCACTTTGACACCATCAGCTTGGGCATGACGGCCGATATGCACACCGCCATTGCCGCTGGCAGCACCATGGTGCGCGTGGGCAGTGGCATTTTTGGTGCGCGCAGTTATGCGCAGGAGTGATAGCAGTGCTTACGGTTTGCGAGGGCGTTTCATCTCGCAATCAGTCGGTAACTCTATCTTTTGATAGTCATATACCGCATCGGTGCGGAAGCCATAGTTTGTCCCTTCCCAGCCTTGGAGTACGTTTTTCCCGTCTACCGGCGCGATGGTGTTCACCACTTGCGGCAGTAGTAACTGGTGATCTTTGGCACGCATGTGCACAGGGCCAAATACGGTTTCCATCTTCAGATCTTCCAGCGCATACGCCACTTTGACTGCATCAGTAGATTTCGCTTTTTCCATAGCTTTAGCCAGCATGCGTGGCACCAAATCCATGCGTGGGGATAAGAAATCTTCGCCCATTTTGGCTTTGTATTGCTGGGCCAGTTGCTCTACTTGTGGGCGATCTGCTTGGCCTGGGTGCCACTCTGCTACCCAAGTCACTGCACCAGTTTTGGATTGAGAGATGGCTAATACAGTGCCGGGCATTCCGCCTGCGCTGTGGTTGAAGTAACGCAACGGGTAGCCGGCATCACCTGCAGCTTTCAACAGTAGCGTTAAGTCTTGCCCCCAATTGCCAGTGACTACGCTATCCGTGCCTTCTGCCTTCATTTTGGAGACATAAGGGGCGAAATCTTTCACGCGACCCATGGGGTGTAGTGTTTCACCTGTGAAACGGATGTCTGGACGTGCTTGACCAATCATTTGCTTGCCATAAGCGGCCCATTGGTGGCCGTGGGCATAGTCTTGGTTGAACAGGTAGACGTTGCGAATCTCTGGCTGCGTTTGGATATAGCTGGCAATAGCGCGCATGCGCATGGCTGTATTGGCATCAAACATAAAGTGCCAGAAGCTGCAGCTTTTTCCAGTTAATTCTGGGTCAATAGAAGAGTGGTTAAACACCAGTAATTCTTTGCCTGGATTGCGCTGGTTATGTCGCGCTGCAGATTGAACCAAAGCAGAGACAACGGATGAGCCAGAGCCGCCGGTGATCACCGCTTTGACACCTTGGTCAATTGCAGCCTGTAGCGCACTTTGGCTCTCCTGTGCAGATAGTTTGCTGTCGAATTCCAGCAATTCAAGTTTGCTGCCATTGAACAGGCCGCCGTTTGCGTTGATGTCATCGACCGCGAACTTGATGTGCTTGCGCATGATTTCACCGACATTCGCAAAAGGCCCAGACAACGGATCGATAAAAGCAATTTTTATTGGCTCTGCTGCATGGGCGGCAGTACCTGCCATGCTGAGCGTGATGGCTGTAGCGGTTGATACGGCAGAAAAGCGAAACTTCATGCGTGTCTCCTAGGGTTGAGGTGCTGCGTCGTCTGCACGCAGCGGCTGAGATCTCTTGCGGATCTTTGGTTTGGCGGGCGCAGCATTGGTGAGAGAGGGGAGCTGCATTCCTAAAACACGGGTGGCCAGCGTGGTCAGCTCTTGCACCATTGCAGCAGCATTTAGACGGCCATTGGGGCGATACCAGTGGTAAAGAAAGCCGGGGATGCTGCAGGCGGCTTGCGCGGTGATGCGTGTTTCCTTGAAATCAAAAGCTCCGCTGCTGCGACCTTCATCCAGCAAGGCACACAGCTGGCGGTAAAAGCGCCGAGCCATGGCATTAGAGGCTTTGCGGTATTTGACGCTGAAGGCTTGTGGTTCACGGTAGGGGAAAAATGCTGCCGGGTAATGGGCAATAGTGGCAGCAATCAAGCGCTGCAAGCCATCTACCGCTTTTTCATGGGCGGGGCGCTGGTCGTCAGCGGCAAAGTCCAGCACCGTAAAACATGCTTCGGTGGGGGGCCAGCACAGCGTTTCAAAAATCTCTTGTTTGTTGCGGAAGTAGTAATACAC
>JAEYRT010000287.1 GCA_023435325.1 Pseudomonadota bacterium
TGCCCAGCACGATGCGCGCCTGGCCTGTATGGGCGGCCAGCCAGCTCTTGAGGCGCTGCACATCGGTCATGCCGCTGTGCATGCTGACCACGGCGCGGTCTCCAAACAAAGGCACAAAGCGTGCTTCAAAGCGTGCCTGCAACTGGGGGGTCAGATTGATTTCAGGCACCATGACCAGTGCCTGGGCCTGCGGATCGGTTTCCAGCGCCTGCTGCACCATGTGCATGTAGACCTCGGTCTTGCCGCTGCCCGTGCTGCCATACAGGAGAAAGGGGCCAGGGTTGCGGTCCATGTGTTCGCAAACGCTTTGTTGCTCCGCACTCAATGCGACCGGTACAGGCTGGGCGGAGGTGGAATGCGCCTCGGAGGCCTGCACTTTTTTGGACGTTTTTTTCGGTCGGGGCGGTTGCAGGCGCTTGGCCAGTTGCTCGGCGCTCATGTCGCGAAGCGCCGGCGGCAGGCCTGCCATGGCGATTTCACCGACGCTGCGCTGGTAGTAGCGTGCAGCAAAACCCACCAGACGTTGCCAGTCTGTGCCCAGAGGCTCCAGGCCTTCCATGACCGCATCGATAAAGCGCAGCTTGGCGTGCTCCGGCAAGGGTGCACCATCGGTGGGCGCTTCCCAGACCACGCCCAGAATCGGGCGTGTGCCCAGACGCACGCGCACAAGCGTTCCCGCTGGCAGGGGCACCGTGTGGAGGTAGCTCAGCGGAGTGCCTACTGCGCTGTGCACCGGGGTGTGCAGCGCCACATGCACGATGTGGGGCGTCGAAGTGGTGTCAGACATGGGCGTCAGCCAAAGCGAGGGAGAAACTTATTCCAGTTTCTGTGGATAACTTTGTGGGGATTGTGCAGTGCAGCTTACGCCATCAGAAAAAGCAAAGAGAAGGAAATAGGGAGAGACACGGAAATGTCATTTAAAAACTTTTTAAAAACAAAGGCTTGTCACTAACAAGCTTGATTCGTTGCTATAACCTTCACAGAAGGCAAAAACCTTTCCCGCATGTCCAAAGTTGTGCATAAGTCGCTTTGGGGGTTGTTGCCTCCTGGCAACATTTGAGTGGGAAATGCATTCGATTTTATTGAATTTATTGTTTTTTAGCGGGTTTTGATAGTTTTTGCCTGAAGGATAAAAAGCAACAGCCTGTAGGCTAAAACCCACAGGCTGTAATGCGTCTGTACGCAGGTCGATGAAAGGCTTAAGCCTGTTCGCGTTGGTAGCGGGAGTAGTGGTGTACGGTTTCCACCAGCGCCGCCACATGCTCGGGTGGCGTGTGCTGGCTGATGCCGTGGCCCAGGTTGAAGATGTGGGTGGGGCCCGTGGTGCCACGGTCGGTATGGGGTTTGCCAAAGCTGTCGAGCACGGCACGTGCCTGCAGGGCCACCTGTTCGGGGGGCGCAAACAGAACATTCGGGTCGATATTGCCCTGCAGGGCCTTGCCGGGGCCACCCACTGCACCGCCGACCAGGGCGCGTGCCTTGCCCAGATTGGCGGTCCAGTCCAGGCCCAGCACTTCGCAGTCCATGTCCTTCATGTCCTGCAGCCAGATGCCGCCGCCCTTGGTGAAGACGATACGGGGCACGTCCGTGCCATCCACACCGGTGCGCTTGAGCTGGGCCAGCACACGCTTGGTGTAGGCCAGACTGAATTGCTGGAACATGCCATCTGCCAGCACGCCGCCCCAGCTGTCAAAGATCATGACTGCCTGGGCACCGGCATCAATCTGGGCATTCAGATAGGTGGCCACGCTGTCGGCGTTGACTTCCAGGATCTTGTGCATCAGGTCGGGGCGCGAGTACATCAGGCTCTTGACCATGCGGTAGTCGTCACTGCCCTTGCCTTCCACCATGTAGCAGGCCAGCGTCCAGGGGCTGCCGGAGAAGCCGATCAGCGGCACGCGACCGTTGAGCGCTTTGCGGATGCTGGTGACGGCGTCGAACACATAGCGCAGCTTGTCCATATCGGGCACTGCCAGTTCGGCCACGGCGGCTTCATCACGCACAACCTTGGCAAAACGGGGGCCTTCGCCTTCGGCAAAGGACAGTCCCAGGCCCATGGCATCCGGCACGGTCAGGATGTCGCTGAACAGAATCGCGGCATCCAGCGGAAAGCGCTCCAGTGGTTGCAGCGTCACTTCGGTGGCGTAATCCACGTTGGTCGCCAGACCCATGAAGCTACCCGCCTTGGCGCGTGTGGCTTTGTACTCAGGCAGGTAGCGACCCGCCTGGCGCATCAGCCACAAAGGGGTGTAATCGGTCGCCTGGCGACGGCAGGCGCGCAGGAAGGTGTCGTTCAAAAGGGGGGCAAAAGACATGGGCGCTCACACTGAGAAAGGGCCACTGCACCAGCACGGCACGGGTGCGCATGGACGGTTCTTGGGAACCGGGCAGTGTACCGGATGGACCTGCGGCTCCTGAGTGACAGCGGGCATAGCATGGCTATCACTGGGATTGTCCTGATGCAGCGCAAGAAGTGTGTCTGCTTCCGGGCGGTCTGCAACGCGCTGGTCTTGAACGGCGGGCCCGGATGTCACAAGCCTGTCATCCACAGCGTGAACAATAACGTCCGTGGGCTAATGAAGAAATGGGGTGAAGGCAGGTTGAACCCCTTCACGGCGACCCAGCCTTGGTCCACGCCATTTATGGTTGGCTGCAGTCAGCCACTGCAGCAGACGTCATGCCTCACGGCGGATAACTAAAAAAAGAGCACTCAGCGCTTGTCTATAAAGGACTTCAGGTATGAAAGTATCTGAAGTCCTTGTTTTATGGGCGCAAGCAGCTTCTATTTTTACAGGGTTCGCAGCGCGGCTTGCACTTCCTGTTTGGACAGCAACTCGGTCATGACCATGGGCGCCTTGCCCGGTGCCAGCAACACGTAGACCGGCACGCCACTGCGACCCAGTTCCGCCAGCGCCTGGGTGATGGCAGGGTCACGCCGGGTCCAGTCCGCACGCAGCAGCGCGACATCGTGTTGGGCAAATCCGGCCAGCACTTCGGCATCTGCCAGGGTCGTGCGCTTGTTGTACTGGCAGGTCACACACCAGGCAGCGGTGTAGTCCACAAACACGGGTCGGCCCCGGGCCAGCAAATCCGCCTGGGTCTGGGCGCTCCATGCCTGCCAGCCGCTGGAGTTTTCGGAGGTGGCCACGGGTGCGGGTTCCACCAGATGGCTGCCCGCGCTCTGGACCAGCCAGCCCGCCAGCACCAGCACCACGGCGCTGAGCACCACGCGCGTGGTGCCGCGCAGTGTCAACGCCCAGACCAGCGCTGCCAGACACAACAGCAAGGCCAGCAACGTGGCTGCGCCGTCGATACCGCTTTGCTGGCCGATCACCCAGACCAGCCAGACCACGGTGGCGAACATGGGGAAGGCCATGGCGCGGCGGAAGGTTTCCATCCACGCGCCGGGGCGCGGCAGCCAGCGGATCAGCGCTGGCACCCAACTCACCAGCACATAGGGCAGCGCCATGCCCACGCCCAGGGCGGCGAATACGGCCAGCGCCTGGGCTGCCGGCATGCTCACGGCAAAGCCCAGCGAGGCACCCATGAACGGCGCCGTGCATGGCGAAGCGATGGCGACGGCCACCACGCCCGAGATGAACGCATCACCCAGCGGGTGGCGGGCGTGCATGTTGGCCAGACGGTCGGGCACCACATGGCCCAGCTCGAACAGGCCGGCCAGATTCAGGCCGATCAGCGTGAACAAGGCTGCCAGCGCAGCCACGACCAAGGGGGACTGCAGCTGAAAGCCCCAGCCCAGCTGCTCGCCCGCGGCGCGCAGCGCCAGCAGCACTGCGCCCAGGGCCATGAAGCTCACGATCACGCCGGCGGCATAGGCCAGACCGCTGCGGCGCTGCGCCCGGGCATCTGCCCCGTGGCGTGCGAAGCCCATGAGCTTGATGGCCAGCACGGGGAACACGCAGGGCATGAGATTCAGCAACATGCCGCCAATCAGGCCTCCGAGCAGGGCTGCGATCAGCCCGCTGCTGCTGGTGGTAGGTGCAGGCAAAGGAGCCTGCGCCTGTGCATTGGCAGCCAGTGCAGCGGCCAGAGCCGGGGAAACCTGTGCCAGTTCCACGCTTTGCCATTGCCCCTGCACGGGCGCTGTCAGGCGCCAGGACTGGGCAGGTGGTGCATGGGCCACATCGGCATTCTGTGCGGGCAGGCCCAGCACAAAGTCCAGCTGTCCGGGCGTTTCACCGCGCATGGCCGACAAGGGCAGCTCTGCCGTCCAGGCAGTGCCATCCCAGGCCTGGGTCCAGTCCTTGCCCAATACCGCTGCGTGCATGAAGGTGTCTGCAGCTTCCGGATAGAAAGCCAGCATCTGGCCATGTGCGGCAGCAGGCAGACCTTGTACGCGCAAGGCCACGCGGTCACCGCTGTCCAGCGCCGTGAAGAGGGCGTCGGCCTGGGGCAGTGCCACCGGCGCCTGGGCGTGCGCTGCCGCAAATTCTGCCGCCCACATGGTGTGGCTCACCTCGGCTGGCAACTGCAGATGAAACTGCCCCTCTTCCGGAATGCATTCCACACGGCACACCAGCCAGCTGGCATGCAGGCGGATATCCACGCTGCCATCGGCGTTGGGCACCAAATCCTTGCTGACCCGGGCAGGCACGGGCAGCAGCACCGTGTCTTCGTAACCATAGTTGAGCAAGTCGCCCACGCGGATTTGCTGCGGTGCGGGCCAGACCACTTCCTCAGCCTGCACCCCTGACGGCAGTTGCCAGTCCAGCTGCGTGGGCAGACCCGAGTCGCCTGCGTTTTTCCAGTAGGTGTGCCAACCTGGTTGGTGCGAGATGCGCAGTCCCAACTCCAGTGGCTTGCCAGGTGCAATGCCTTCAGGTGCCAGCGCCAGCAGCTGTGCGCGCACACGCGGGGTGGTGGCGGTGTCTGTGATAGGCAGGGTGGCAGCCCCTAGCTTGAGTGGGAGCTGCGCCTGCGCTGTGACAGGGGCAGGCAGTACAAACATCACCAGCAGGCACAATGCCAGCGCCAGCATACGGTTGCGAACAGAGAGGAAAAAGGCAGAAATCGGCATGACAGAGCTTGGAGGCAGAGGCCGTATTGTGGTTCCCGCCGCCGCCATGTGGCAGTGGTCAGCCCTTGTCCGGCACCGGCACAGGCGTTTGTACCGCCAAAGGTTGACGCAGCGCACAGACTGGGGCAGGTGGTTGCCCACCGACTTCGGCCGGGGTGGCCACGGTTTCGCCCTCTTGCGGGGATGAATCCAGCATCCGGGCCTCGCGCCAGCGGCCCCAGCGGTAGTATCCCAGGCTCATCAGCATGGCGCAGATGGAGCTGGCCGGAAAGCTCCACCAGATCGCATCCATGCCCAGCCAGGGCTGCAGCAGATGGGCGACAGGCACGCGTACACCCCACAGCGCCAGCCCCAGGATGATCAGAGGCGGAATCACTGCGCCCGTGGAACGCACCACACCAGAGATCACGAAGGTCACGCCAAAGAACACAAAGGAGCCCACGGCTATATGGTTCAGGTGCCGGGCTGTTTCCAGCGCCTCGCTGCCGGTCGGCAGAAACAGGCCCAGCACCTGCCGGTCCAGCAACACCATGGGCGCGATCAGCGCGCCGGTCAGCAGCACGTTGCACAGCACGCCGGCCCTGGCCGTGCCGTCCACGCGCGCCCATCGCCCGGCGCCCACGTTCTGTGCCGCCATGCTGGAGCAGGCTGCACCAATGGCCATGGCAGGCATTTGCACATAGGTCCACAGTTGCAGCGCCGCGCCGTAGGCCGACGAGGTTTCCACACCGTAGCTGTTGACCATGGTCATCACCATCAGCATGGCCAGCGAGATCATCACCATTTGCGCGCCCATGGGCAGGCCCTTGACGATCAAGGCCTTGATGATGGCGGTACGGGGCTTGAAAAAATGCAGCTCATGGCTGCCGATCCACAGCGGATGCTTGCGCCGGTACAGCCACAGCAGCATGGCGACAAAGCTGATGGCATTGGAGATCAGAGTGGCAGTGGCCGCACCGGTGATGCCCATTTGCGGAAAGGGGCCCAGGCCAAAAATCAGCAGCGGGTTGAGGATGACATCCAGCACCACGACCAGCAGCAAAAAGAAGAACGGGGTGCGGGTGTCGCCCGCACCGCGCAGGATGGCCGAGACAAAGGCAAACAGATACAGCAGTGGCATGGCCAGAAAGATCACGCGCAGATAGCTCTCAGCCAGTGGCAATGCGGTTTCGGGTGTGCCCATCCACTGCAGGATGTGGCGCGACAGCGGATAGCCGACCACCGCCACCAGTATCGAGACACCACCGAAAAACGTGGCGCTGGAGCCCATGACAACACGTGCCTGCGTCAGGTTCTTGGCCCCCATGCTTTGTGCAATCAGGATGGTGGCGGCCATGCCCACGCCAAACACCAGCCCGATGAGCAGGAACATGATGTTGTTGGCATTGGCGGTGGCAGTCAGCGCTGCTTCTCCCAGGTACTTGCCCACCCACATGGCATTGACCGAGCCGTTGAGGGATTGCAGCACGTTGCCTGCAAGAATGGGCAAGGCAAACACCAGCAAGGTGCTGGCAATGGGGCCCTGGGTCAGATCGCGGGTGGGGGAGGAAGACATGCAGGCATTGTGGGCAGGCGCATGCCCCAGTCTGCCAGACAGCACCTAAGATTGCAGCATGTGCCAAACTGCCCCTGTCCCACCCGTGAATGATTCCGATCTCTTGCCCGCCCTGACCGCCTGGCCCTCACGCCGCTGGGCACAAGTGTCGGCGCGCGACTTTGCGCTGGCGCAGCGCAGCGGTCTGGCTGCGCAGACTGTGGCCGTGCTGCCGGTGGGCGCAGTGGAGCAGCATGGCCCCCATCTGCCCTTGAGCGTGGATACGACGCTGGTCGAAGGGATTGTGGATGCTGCCTTGCCTCAAGTGCCTGCTTCGGTGCCAGTGCTGGTGTTGCCCACGCAGTCCATCGGCCTGAGCCTGGAGCACCAGGATTACGCGGGCACACTCAGCCTGTCGCCCGCCACCTTGCTGGCTGTGTGGACCGAGCTGGGTGCCTGCGTGGCACGGGCGGGCATCCGCAAGCTGCTGATCTTCAACGCCCACGGCGGCAATGTGAGCAGCATGGACATCGTGGCGCGCCAGCTGCGCATGCAATGCGGCTTGCTGGTCTATCACAGCAGCTGGTTCAACCTGCCCCAGCCTGCCGGTGTGAATGAGGCCTTCAGCGCCCATGAGCACCGCTTTGGCGTGCATGGCGGTGAAACCGAAACTTCCATGATGCTGCATCTGGACCCTGACCATGTGCACATGGCACATGCCCGCAACTTTGCGAGCACGTCCGAGCAGCGCGCCCAGCGCTTCAGCGTGCTGGGCAATGGCAAAAGCGCCAAGCTGGGTTGGGCCATGCAGGATTACAACCCCCAGGGAGCTGCAGGCAATGCAGCTGCGGCCGATGCGCAGCGGGGCCAGGCATTGGTTGCGGGGGCTGCCAGCAGTCTGGCACGTCTGCTGGATGAAATGCACGCGCTGCCTGCCGACACAGTGGGCGCGCAGCCTCAGCCCTTGGCGGATTGATCCGGTTCACGCAGGCTGGGCAGCAGGCGCACAGCGCCCAGCTGCCAGTGGTGCAGGATTTCACGCAAGATCAGCAGGGCGGCGGCCCAGCGCGGGGACTGGGGGATCTCGCCCAGGGGGAGATGGGGACGCGAGGCTTGCTGCACCAGAGACTCGAACTGTGATTCGATGGCCTCGCGGCTGAGCATGGGCAGGCGCCCGGTTTCCATCCATGCAGCCTGCAGGTCCTGTATGCCCAGCGCATGTCTGGCCACATCGAGCAGACACGGATCGCGCGTGACGAAGACATTGCTGGGCGGGACCAGCCGGGCAATCGGCGTGACGGCATCCTCCACCAGCATGATGCCTTGCTCCAGTTGCGCTTCGCTGGGCATGCGGTGCCTGAAGGTGCGCTTGGCCAGCAAATCCATGCCCAGCATCATGTGGTGAAAGACGGGTTGGGGGTGGCCGCTCTCGCCTTCGCTGATCATCAGGCGGCTGCGCTTGTTGCCGATGTCCAGCATGGCAATGGACTGATGCGCCTGGATGGCATCACCCAGAAAACGGCGCAAGGACAACATGTTCTGCACGGAAAGCTGGGGCTCCAGTGCTTTGTCGGGACCTGGGGGGGGCATGAGAACACTCCAAATGGCTGCGCCGCGGGGACAGCGTGATGCAGCAGGAGTTTCAGATACTGACGACATGCACCCCAGCCCCCTGTCAGTCAGGTGCGCATTTGCAAGACTCAGGCGAACGTCATCCACTCCTTGGTTTCTGCCGTATCCAGATGGTTGAGTGTGTTGAAAGTCTGCAGCATCAGGCGTTTGGGGCTCATGCTCAGCTCTGTGACGGCTGTGTTGCGAATGCGCATGTTCAGCGCAATCGAAACCTCGGCCGAAGTGCCCAGCACCACGCTGACGGCGGTGGAAATAGGCCCGCCGCTGCTGACCACCAGCACATTGCCATCGTGGTGCTGACGGCGCATTTCCTCCAGCGCATGGCGTATGCCATCGGCAAACACCTGCCATGCAGGCATGCCTTCGGGGCTGATCACGCCAGCCATCCACTGCGCAATCGCATCGCACAGCAGGCGGAAATGCGCCCGGTAGGTTTCAGGGGTGTCAACCGGGCCCAAAGGCTCGGGGTGGATGCAGCGAATCAGCGCATGGCTGTCGTATTCATTGAGTGTGGGTAGCTGAATGGCTGATGGCACATCCGGCAGGGTCTGGCAAATGGCCTGGTAGGTTTGCGTATGCCGGCGCAGCGTGCCTGTGTAGGCCGCATCGAAACGCACCTGGCGTTCGTGCCAGTACGCGCCCAGTTGCTGCGCCTGCTGCGCACCGCGTGCACTCAGAACGTCGTAGTCATCGGCCCCAAACGAGGCCTGGCCGTGGCGTACAAGGTAAATGGTTCCCATGGACGGAATCTTCGGAGCTAAGTTTTTCCGAGGATGTCTTTTGGGTGACCGCTGCGCGGTTTTCTATCGCCTGGGTGACAGGCATTGTGGTGCGATGGCACTCACAGCAGGACGCTGCCTTGCACGCAGCTCACGGTCTGACCACCGACCCAGACTTGCTGCTGCGCATCCTGCCGGATGCTCACCCAGCCATCGCGGCCCACGCAGGCACCCTGGTTGGCCATATAAGGGGCCTGCAGGTGGCCCTGGGCAATCAGCCACTGCGCAGCGGCGCCATTGAGGCTACCGGTCACCGGGTCTTCCGTGCCCGTGGTGCTGAATGCCCGGATTTCCAGCTGGGCCGAGCCTGACCGGGCAGGGCCGGACACGTTGGCGCGCAACCCCGTGGAGAAGGCCTCGGCCTCGCGGCAGGCACGGCCAATCAGTGGCGTGGCATCGCTTTCCTGGTACAGCGCTGCCACGCCAACCTTGTGTCCGAGTGCCTGGATCTGCGTCAGATCCGGCTCCAGCGACAGCACGGTGTCGGGGCTGTCCAGCAGCAGGCACATCCAGTGCGGGCCATTGTCCAGATAAACGGCATCGAGCACCTGCTCGGTGGTGATGCCCAGCGCTTCATAAATCAGATGCAGATTGCCCGGTAGCGGCAGGGCGCGGGTGTCCGGATTGGCGAAAGCCAGCCCGTCGACTGAGCGGGTGATGTCGATCAAGCCCTTGGCACACTCCTGCACGATGCGATCTGCCTGTTGCGGCTGTCCGCCCTGGGCCAGCCAGGCGTGGCAAGTGCCCAGCGTGGGGTGGCCCGCAAAAGGCATTTCCGCCGCAGGCGTGAAGATGCGCACGCGGTAATCCGCACCCTGGGCACGGCCTGCATCGGTGGGCGGCAGCACGAACGTGGTTTCGGACAGATTGGTCCAGCGTGCGAAAGCCTGCATCTGCGCGGTGTCCAGGTCGCTGGCATCCAGCACCACGGCCACAGGGTTGCCTTTGTAGGGGACGGCGGTGAACACATCCACGGTCATGAAAGGGCGGGCTCGGGGAGCGGTAGCAAACATCGGAAGCAGCAGGCAAAGGTACAAACAAAAAGCGCACGGCTTCAGGGAAACCGTGCGCTGCCAACGATACGCCACTTGTCCGCGTGGCGCACGCGTGGTGTGAATTTACTTGTCCTGCATGGCGCGAATGGCGGCAGCCAGGGCGGCAATGCCCTGGTTGATCTGCTCGGGCGAGACGGTTACATAGGACAGGCGCAGCGTGTTGTGTTCGGCTTCATCCGCATAGAACGGGGCGCCGGGCACAAAGGCCATGCCGCGTTCGACGGCTTCTGCCAGCAGGGCCTGGGCATCCATGCCTTGGGGCAGGCGCACCCACAGGAACATGCCGCCCACAGGACGGGTCCAGCGCACGTCCAGGCCTTCCATTTCGCGCTGCAAGGCCACCAGCATCACATCGCGCTGGACTTTGTACAGGGCACGGATGGAGGGAATGTGGCTTTCCAGGAAGCCATCCTTCATCACCTCGGCCACCACACGCTGGTTGAAACTGGGGCTGTGCAAGTCAGCAGCCTGTTTGGCCTGGGTCAGTTTGCCGTAGACCGACTTGGGTGCCACGATGAAGCCCACGCGCAGGCCGGGGGCCAGCACCTTGGAAAACGAACCCATGTAGATCACGCCTTCGGGGTTGCGTGCAGCCAGGGGCAGGGGGGGCGCACCCTCGTACCACAGGTCGCCGTAGGGGTTGTCCTCGATCAGGGGGATGTCCAGCTCACGGGCCTTGTCCACCAGGGCCTGGCGGCGCGCCTCACTCATGGTGCGGCCGGTGGGGTTCTGGAAGTTGGGCAGCACATAGGCCAGACGGGCCTTGTCGGCACCCGTGCCAACCTTGGCGGCGAAGTCATCGATCAGCATGCCTTCGTCATCGCTGTTCACGCCGACGGCCACGGGCTCCATGGGCGTGAAAGCCTGCAGGGCACCCAGGTAGGTGGGTTTTTCCACCAGCATGCGGCTGCCCTTGTCCAGAAATACCTTGCCAATCAGGTCCAGCGCCTGCTGGGAGCCGGTGGTGATCAGGATCTGGTCGGGATTGACGTCCCAGGGCAGAAAGTCGGCAATCGCCTGGCGCAGCGCGGGGAAGCCCTCGGTGGTGGAGTACTGCAGGGCGGCGGCGCCATCACGTTCCATGACGGTGTTGCACGCCTGGGTGAACGCCGAGATCGGGAAGCTGGCCGTCGAAGGCAGGCCGCCCGCCATGCTGATGATGCCGGGGCGGTCGGTCAGCTTCAGGATTTCGCGGATTGCGGAGGAGTTCATCTTGGCCGCACGTTCGGCCAGGGTCCAATTCGTCATAACTACTCAATCTCAATAAGCCGCACGCGCACAGTGCGCGTGCCGGCAAAAGCTTGTTGCAAAGAGCATACCGTTGTGCAGCATGGCCACGTAGCCCCGGAAAATACGTAGGTGCGGGGCCTTGTGGCAATTGGCGTCAATCCACAGGGTAGGCGGTGGCGCCGGTGCAGCTATTGTGGAGCCAAGCGTGCACCTGTGCTGGCGTCAGGCAGAAAAAAATGCAGGACTCAAGCGCGCAGCATCCAGATCGCGGTGGCAACCAGCAAGGCCGCCATGCTGCGGTTGAACCACAGCAGACGCTTGCCGTGCGCCAGCCACTGCCGCAACACCGCACCGATACAGGCATAAAGCAAATTGCTGCTCAAGGCATAAAACGCCATCACCGGCACCACCACCAGCATGCGGGCCGCAAAATTGTCCTGTCCTGCCACCCAGCCTGCGACGATGGTCAACGCCAAAAACCATGCCTTGATGTTCACAAACTGCAGCAACACCCCCTGGCCAAAGCCTACGTTCAGCTGCGAAGCCTGGGCCTGCGCCAGCTGGCCGCTGCTGCTGAGCTTGAGGGCCAGCCACAGCAAATAGCCGATGCCTGCCGCCTTGATGCCCCAGCGCAGGGCCGGCACCCCGGTCACCAGAGCGCCCACACCCAATGCGCACAGCAGCAACAGCAGGGTCCAGCCCACGGGCACGGCGGCCACAAAGCGCAGGCTGCGGCGCAATCCGTGGTTGGCTGCCAGCGCGGTCGAAAGGGTGGTGTTGGGGCCTGGGGTGAAGCTCATGGCTGTGGCCAGAATGAGCAGTGCAGTGAATTCTTGAAGAGGCATGGCGGGCAGGAGTGAAGCGCTGACACTCTAGGTGGTTTGCCCGTTTTGCGCCAGCAGGTTTGTACGCAGCTGGGTTGGCCATCGCCTGTTTGGCTGCCGGCAGGCCATGGCAAATAAAAAAACCGAAGCAGTTCACGCTGGATCTACTTCGGTTTCAGATAGTTTTTATTTTCAAATGCTTGCAGGACTAGCGTTGCCAGCTTCGATTTTTGAGGTTCACCACTGAGGGCGCTGGTTGGGCCAGTCACAGATCAGACGCAGCAAGGTGCGGTTCACATGCTCCACGTCGATGTCGTGCTCCTCGCACACGCTGCGAATGGTGTCTGCCCCATCTTCGCGCTCCAGCGCAAAGGCCAGTTGCAGGCTGGGGGCGTAAGGGCCTTCGCCACGCACGGCAGCATCGGGAATGCGCTCGGACAGTGGCAGGCGTGTGAGCGTAGTTTCCAAATCTTCGTCGAGCACTTCATGCAGGCGCGCGAACAGGCCGCACAGATAGACTTCGCTGCGCAGTTCCTGGCTGACGCCTGCATCCAGCAAATGCGAGGTCATCTGTGCGCGCATCACCGCGCTCAAACGGATGGGCTGCAGGTCTTTCTCGTGGCTGGCGTGCACCAGTTGGGTGGCCAGCCAGGATTTCAAGGGCCCATAGCCGATCATGACCAGCACGCGGCGCAGGGAGTCAATCGGATGGCGTGCACCCAAGGCGGCCGAGTTGGCGTACAGCATCAGGCGGTAAGCCAGCAAGGGGTCTTCGCTCAGGATGGCTTCAAAGGTTTCCAGCGACTGGTCGGCATCCACGGCCTTCATCAAGCGCAGAACATGGGCATGCGAAGGATGCAGCACGCGGGCACCGCGCACGCGATGCAGCACATCTTCGCTGGGCCAGCCGGCAATCGCACTGGCGTGGTAGTGCTCCAGGCAGCGGCGTGCCAGGCTTTGGCTGTGGATTTCCTCGTACATCTGGCCCTCGAGCAAAGCCAGGCGCTGCGGCACAGGTTGGTCTGCGGCAGCCTGCATCAGGATCAGCGCATCCTGCGGCGCCAGATGCAGCAGGCTGCAAGCGTAATGGTTGGCCTCGTTTGTGCGGGGCAGCTGGTCCATGCCACCGCGCCAGACCAGGCGTACGCCACGCTGCGCCGCACTGGCCACGGCGGCCTGTAGGTCAGCCTGCTCATGCAGCCACGGTGCACGCACTTCCAGTGCCCAGTGGGCGCAAGGCCCAATGTGTGACAGCAAGGCCCCCAGAAGGGCCGGCGACTGGGGCGAGAGCAGCAACAATGGCGAGGTTGGCGCCCACATTTCACGCAAAATGCGCAGCAGGTGGGCAATGTCTGCGGGCCGCTCAGCGTCGTCATGCAAAAACAATTGCACGCCTGTTAAGTGACGCTCCGCATTCCACAGTGGGCGATAGCCCATCACCAAAGCATTGAGTACAAATTCCACGATGCGAGCCTAAAAGGTCAATATTGCCGCAAGCTTAGTTGATGTAGTTAAACAGCGAGAGCTTTTGGATCGATGCGTACGACTGCAGCGCTGCAGACACAGCTGTCTCTTGGGTTTTGAGTTGAGACAAAGCGGCCACCATGTCGATATCTTCCGCTGCCGAGCGCTGGGCTTCCATTTGCTCGCTTTGTGCTAGCAAGGTATTGCTCATGCGCTCTGCTTGGTTGAGCAAGTCACCGGCGACACCACGAACCGTGGAGACACGGTTGAGTTGGGTGTCGATTTCAGCCAAGGACTTGGCCAAGCTGTGCGCCAGTGCGCCATGCTCGGTCGTGCCGTCAGAGTTGCCGTGGTTTTTTACTGCAGCAATAGCAGCATCAAGCGTTTTGAAAATAGACATCTCGTCGCTGGCATTGATGCTGTAGGTATCTTGCGCAGTGATATTGCCATCGTTATCGAAAGTCAACGGTTCGCCGGTGATGGTTACCTGCATTCCTTGAACCAATATTGGCTCACCGCTTTTGAATGTTCCCGTTCTAGGCGCTGCACCATCTGGAACCCAAACCTTATTAACTTGGTCGAAAGTGCCTTCGCCCTCTACCTTGTAAGTAATCGTTCCATCAGTTTGTTTTTCGAAACTAATCTGGATTGGAGTAACTGTGACGCCAGCTTTTTTTGCATCATTCAAAGCCATTGCTTTGTCAGGATCAGAAATCACTCCTACGTCAGACCATGATTTGGCTTTGCTGTCGCTGCGATCAATGGCAAGGATGCTATTGCCTGTCTTGCCACTGAAAAATGCTAAAGCACCATCCAACGAATTGGTGATGGTGTATTCAGTAACGTTGGTTTGGCCCGACTGCATGCCCTGCGTGCCAGCAGGAAATGGGGTGCTGGATTCGGTGTCCAAGCCGCGGAACAGCGGCAGGCCATTGCTGTCCTTGCGGTTGCTGTAGCTGAGGATTTGGTTGCGCAAATTCTGCAGCTGTTCCACCAAAGTATCGCGCTGGGTTTGGTTGTAGGCACCATTGCCCGCGTTCACAATCAGTGAGCGGAACTCTTGCACCGCAGAGTTGATTTCACCCAATGTGGCTTCACCAAATCGGATGGTGGCAGTCTGTGCATCCATGGTGCGCTGGTCGGTTTCCATGCGCGTAAGGCGCGTACGTGCGCGCTCAGCCTGCGCAGCAGCGACTGGGTCATCACCGGGGCGCAGCACGCGCTTGCCAGCGGAGGCATGTTCCATCTGGCTGGCCAAGTCGTTTTGCTGTTTGGCGATATTGTTGATGGTGCGGTCATACAT
>JAEYRT010000026.1 GCA_023435325.1 Pseudomonadota bacterium
CCACCGGGGGACGGAAATGGTGGAAACGGCACACCAAGGTCACGCTGCATTTCCTTGAAGATGTTTTGCAGTGAAGGCGGCAAACGCACGCCCGACGCGACGGAAAACGCCAGGCCTTCTGCCTGACCGCGGCCATGGTAGGGGTCTTGGCCCAAGATCACCACGCGCACGTCTTCGGGCGGTGTCAGCTCCAGCGCGCGCAGCGGCTGTGGCGGAAAGATCACCGTACCATCGTCCAGGCGCTGCTGCAGATAGTCCAGCAACTGCTGCCCTTGGGACGAGAAAAAGAAGCTGTCGACCAGGTCCTGCCAGCCGGGCGCCACGGGCCAGTCGCTGGGATTGGCGCTCATCAATTGCGTAGCTGCTTGCGCTGGTGCATCGGACATTTCAGACCTCTTTCTCTCTCAAAACCAAACAGGGCAAGCGCTGAACGCTTCTTTCTTGGAAGCACAGCACTTGCCTTGATCGTACTGCGGATGCCAAACACGCACCCGCACGGCCTTTTTGCGAACGCTTACGCGAAGAGCTTGGCCAGCGCCTCTCCGGGTTCCTTGGCGCGCATAAAGGCTTCACCGACCAAGAAGGCATCGATGCCGGCATCGCGCATGGTCTTGACGTCATCCTGGGTCAGGATGCCCGACTCCGTCACCAGCAGGCGGTCCGCAGGCACCTCCTTTTTCAGCGCAATCGAGGTCTGGATATCGACGTCAAACGTGCGCAGATTGCGGTTGTTGATGCCCACCAGAGGCGTCCGCAGCTTGAGCGCACGCTGCAGCTCTTGCGCGTCATGCACTTCCACCAGCACGGCCATGTCCAGGCTGTGTGCGATCTGCTCCATCTCGGCCATCTGCGCATCGTCCAGACATGCGGCAATCAGCAGCACGCAGTCCGCGCCCATCACGCGCGATTCGTAGATCTGATAAGGGTCCACCATGAAATCCTTGCGCAGCACGGGCAGCAATGTGCTGGCGCGGGCCTGCTTGAGGTAGTCGGGCTGGCCCTGGAAGAATTGGCGGTCGGTCAGCACCGACAGGCAGGCTGCGCTGATCTTGCCATTGCCCACCATATAGCTTTGGGCAATGTCCACGGGGTCAAAGTCGGCGCGAATCACACCCTTGCTGGGGCTGGCCTTTTTCACTTCGGCAATCACACCCGCCTGGCCTTTGGCGATTTTGGCGCGGATCGCCCCTACAAAGTCGCGCGTGGAAACGCGGCTTTCCGCATCGCGGCGCATGTCGGCCAACGGCACGGCCTTTTGGGCCGCCGCCACTTCCTGGACTTTGACATCGCAGATTTTTTTCAGAATATCGGACATGGTGTTCTTTCTGTTGGAGCACTGCGCCTGCTGCGCAGCAATGCCGGCTATTGTCGGTGGTGCGCAGCTCAGGCCTTGAACTGGCTGCTGTAGGACACGAGTTGCTGCAGCTTTTGCAGCGCTGCACCGCTGTCAATCACCGCTTGTGCACGCTGCAAGCCCTCTTCAATCGACGCCACCACATTGGCCGCATACAGCGCAGCACCCGCATTCAGGCAGACGATGTCGCGTGCAGGGCCTTGTTCCCCCTGCAGCACACCCATGAGCATGGCTTTGGAGTCTTCCGGCGTTTCCACTTTCAGCGCACGCGTGCCGGCCATGCGCAGGCCAAAGTCCTCAGGGTGGATTTCGTACTCACGCACCACACCGTCCTTCAACTCACCGACCAGCGTGCCCGCACCGAGGCTGATTTCGTCCAGCCCATCGCGCCCGTAGACCACCAGCGCATGCTCCGCACCCAGGCGCTGCAGCGCACGCACCTGAATGCCAACCAGGTCTTCGTGGAACACGCCCATCAAGATGTTGGGTGCACCCGCGGGGTTGGTCAGCGGCCCGAGGATGTTGAAGATGGTGCGCACGCCCAGCTCTTTGCGCACGGGCGCCACGTTCTTCATCGCCGGATGGTGGTTGGGCGCAAACATAAAGCCGATGCCGACATCGCGGATGCAGTCGGCAATCTGCCCGGACTGCAGGTTGATGTTCACGCCCAGCGCTTCCATGGCGTCCGCGCTGCCGGATTTGCTGCTCACGCTGCGGCCGCCATGCTTGCTGACCTTGCCGCCTGCCGCCGCAATCACAAAGGTCGCGCAGGTGGAGATGTTGAAGGTGTTGGCACCATCGCCGCCTGTGCCGACGATGTCCACAAGGTTGGTCTTGTCGTGCACCTGCACCTTGTTCGAGAACTCGCGCATCACCTCGGCAGCGGCAGAGATTTCGCCAATGGTTTCCTTCTTCACGCGCAGGCCGGTGATGATGGCCGCCGTCATCACGGGCGAGAGTTCACCGCGCATGATCTGGCGCATCAACTCCAGCATTTCGTCGTGGAAGATTTCGCGGTGCTCGATGGTGCGTTGCAGCGCTTCTTGGGGCGTGATCTTGGTCATGACAAATCCTTTGCTATACCTTTCAAAGCTGTTTGCGCATGTCAGTATTGAATTTCAGATAGTTATTGCTTTGAAACCAAATAAAAACAAACACTAGCAGCTATCAAAAACAAAGGCCGCCTGCACATCGTGCAGCGCGGCCTGATCGCTTATTTCTGCTCCAGAAAGTTCTGGAGCATGGCGTGACCGTGTTCGGTCAGGATGCTTTCGGGGTGAAACTGCACACCCTCCACGGCCAGCGTCTTGTGGCGCACGCCCTGGATTTCGCCATCTTCGCTGGTGGCGGTGATGGCCAGGCAATCGGGCAACGTGGCCTTGTCGATCACCAGCGAGTGGTAGCGGTTCACCGTGAACTGCTGGGGCAGGTCGGCAAACACGCCCTGCTGGTCGGTGGTGATCACGCTGGTTTTGCCATGCATTTGCTGGCCTGCGCGAATGATGTCGCCCCCAAATGCCGCACCAATGCTCTGGTGCCCCAGGCACACACCCAGCACCGGCAGCTTGCCGGCAAAGTGCTGGATGGCCGCCACCGAAATGCCCGCTTCCGCAGGCGAGCATGGGCCAGGTGAAATCACGATGCGCTCGATGCCCTTTTCCGCCACCAGGGCAATGACTTCTTCCAGCGTGACTTCATCGTTGCGCACCACGCTCACCTCAGCCCCCAGCTCGCCAAAGTACTGGACGATGTTGTAGGTAAAGCTGTCGTAGTTGTCGATCATCAGGAGCTTCATGCCTGCGCTCCTTCGTTGCTGTTCTTGGGCTGCAAGCCTTCAGCGCGCATACGCGCCAGCTCGTCGTGCTCGTAGGCGATGTAGCACTCCATCATGGCGCGGTAGATGCGCTCGATCAGATCGGGGTTGCCGCCCTGGGCCTGCGCCATGGGGCGCACGCGGTCAATGATGGTCTGGATGCGCGCTTCATCACGCACCAGCATCTCGTCGTTCTTGACCTTGGCGGCCTGTGTCATATAGCCGCTGCGCTCCACCAGCAGCGGCACCAGGATGTCATCCAGCGCATTCACACCGGCACGCACTTCCTGCATGCTGTGGCAGTTTTTGACTTTGTCGATCGCTCGCATCACTCCAACCCTTCTTCCACCAGTTCCGCAGCACGCAGCAAGGCGCGGGCCTTGTGTTCCGTTTCTCTCCACTCCATCTCCGGCACGGAGTCCGCAACAACACCTGCCGCGGCCTGCACGTAGAGATTGCCGTCCTTGATCACGCCGGTGCGAATGGCAATCGCCATGTCCATATGCCCCGCAAAGCTCAGATAACCCACGGCACCGCCATAGATGCCACGCTTGGTGGGTTCGAGCTGGTCGATCAGTTCCATGGCATGCACCTTGGGCGCACCCGAGAGCGTGCCTGCAGGGAAAGTGGCCTTGAGCACATCCATGCTGGTCATGCCGTCCTCCAAAATGCCTTCCACATTGCTGACGATGTGCATGACGTGGCTGTAGCGCTCCACCACAAACGCCTCGGTCACCTTCACGCTGCCGGTCTTGGCGATGCGGCCAATGTCATTGCGCGCCAGGTCGATCAGCATCACGTGCTCGGCCCGCTCTTTGGGGTCGGCCATCAGTTCCAGCTCGGTGGCCTTGTCTTTCTCGGGCGTGGAGCCACGGGGGCGCGTACCCGCCAGGGGCCGGATGGTGATCTTCTGCCCTTCCTCCACCTGTTCCTGGCGCACCAGAATTTCGGGGCTGGAGCCCACCACCTGGAAATCGCCAAAGTTGTAGAAATACATGTAAGGCGAGGGATTGAGCGAACGCAGCGCGCGGTACAGGCTCAGGGGCGACTCGGTGTAGCGCTTGTGAATGCGCTGACCCACCTGCACCTGCATGAAATCGCCCGCAGCAATCAGCTCCTTGGCGTGCTCCACGGCTTTCAGGTAATCGGGCTTGGCAAAGCTGCGCTCGGCGGGATGGCTGTCGCCGCCCTTGATCTGCGGCACGCTGACCGAGTAACGCAGCTGTTCCTTGAGCTGGCGCATGCGCTTCTTGCCCTTGCTGTAGGCCTCCGCCTCGGCCGGGTTCACATAGACGATGAAGTACAGCTTGCCAGAGAGGTTGTCGATCACAGCCAGCTCTTCGCACAGCAAGAGCAGGATATCGGGCGTGCCCAGCGTGTCGGGTGGGCATGAGGACTCAAGCTTTTTCTCGACATAGCGCACCGCGTCATAACCGAAATAACCGGCCAGCCCACCGCAAAAACGCGGCAAGCCGGGCACCAGTGCCACTTTGAAGCGCTCCTGGTAATCGGCAATAAAGTCCAGCGGATTGCCGCTGTGCGTTTCCACCACCGCACCATCGGTCACGATTTCTGTTTGGGCTGCCGCGCCAAAACCGCTGGCACGCAAGAAGGTGCGAGCAGGCAGGCCGATGAAGCTGTAGCGGCCAAAGCGCTCGCCACCGACGACGGATTCCAACAAAAAGCTGTGCTTGCCATCGCCTTGGGCATGGGCCAGTTTCAGATACAGGGACAGAGGGGTTTCGAGGTCGGCAAACGCCTCGGTCACCAAAGGAATGCGGTTGTAGCCTTGGCTGGCCAGGCTTTTGAATTCAAGTTCTGTAATCACAGAGCAGGGTTCCCGGTGGGGGCAACGCACTGCGCAGAGTGTCTTGGGTGAGGCAGGCGCTGCGATTCATTCGAACCGTCCGCAGCAGTGGCGGACATGGGTGCGCCCATCTTCGCGGGCGCGATCAAACGGTCATGGCAATAGGCTTACGCCAGGGCCAAGCTCCCCGGTCTGCGCAACCTGTGATGAACACGTAGTGAATGAACATAGCGAACGAGTGTAGCGCATGCCTGCACTTCCCCCAAGCAGTGGGCATGCGCATGCGGCGAAGCCATGTATCGTGACGGTACTACATGCGCACCTGCAGAACAGCAGCGCCACCCCGCGGGGCGCTGGCAGGAGCCCGCCAGCTTCCTTCTGGACAACGCTCCCCGGCGGAGCTTGCGCCGCACGGGTATTTAGCCCTGGTCCACCAGCTTGGCGTAGTAATTGGGCAGCGCAAACAGCGCACCATGCACCTCGGGGTTGTAGTACTGCAAGTCCTGCACGCCGCGTGTCTGCAGACGCTCATGCACGGTCTGCGCTTCCACGGCCTTGACGTCCAGGGTGTCGGAGCACACGGCCATGCCCCAATAGGCGCCATACAAGGGCACGTACACACCATAGCAACGCACATGCTGGAACAGCCCGCGCAAGGTCTGACTCAAGCTCCGTACCTGCTCGGGGTGGAAGATGGGACTGCCCAGGTGCAGCACCAGCGCGCCACCGGGCGCCAGCACACGCTGCATGCGCTGCAGTGCCGCAGCTTCGTACAACGATCCCGCAGGCGTGTCCGGGTCGGTCAGGTCCATGACCAGCAGGTCAAAGCGTTCTTCGGTCTGGTCGATGAAGGCCATGCCATCACCGATCTGCAACTGCAGGCGCGCATCGCTCCAGACATTGCGATGCACTTGCTCCAGCTCGGCCTGACTGGTCTTGATCACCTCTTCGTCCAGCTCTGCCAGAACCACCCGCTCCATGGTGGCGTGCTTGAGCAGCTCCTCGGCCAGCCCACCATCGCCCCCGCCGATGATCAGCGCGCTGCGCGGATGGGGGTGCGCAATGGCCGCAGGGTGGGACATGCATTCGTGATAGAAGAACTCGTCGCGCTCGCTGGTCATGAAGCAGTTGTCCAGGCGCATGACGCGGCCAAAGCTGGCCGTGTCCATCATCTCCAGCGTTTGGAACGGCGTCTGTCGGCGCTGCACGTTGGAAGCCCGGAAACCAAAGGCCGCCTCGGGCGTCAGCTGCTCCATCACCCAGGGGTACTGGCCCACGCCATCGGTGGCGATATCACCACGCCACAGTTGCTGGCGCACGGCGTGCTTGGGCGCATAGGCGTTGATCACGCTCTCCATCAGCGCCTGGGCCTTGGGGGAATTGTCGGCAGAGAAGTTGCATACATAGACATCCACCGTCACATTGCCGGTTTCGGGCCAGGTGTGGATGGCCAGGTGCGATTCGGCCAGCAAAATCGTGCCGGTTACGCCGCCGGGCTGGCCCTGCCACTGCGGAAATTTCACCCAACGTTCATCCACCAAGGTGAGGCCTGATGCCTCGGTGTGTCTGCGACACAAGCTGGCGATCGCGTCGGCATCGAGCATCAACGCATCATCACAGGCACATTGGTACAAATCAGCTGTCAGGTGCAAACCTTGCATGTCGTGAAGTCCTCCCTGTCGCAACGCACTGGGGCGAACAGCTTCTCCCTCAGGCGAATGTCATTTCGAAAAAAGCAAAGTCTTCAATACTAAACAAAACCCCAGGAACGGCCAAATCCTGGTGCTCGGGGCCATAGGCGTTAATGCGCATGCAGCTCGCTCAAGCGGTCCACGAATCCATCTGCATCCACGCCATGCACGGGCTGCCCATGGTTGTAGCCGTAGCTCACCAACACCACCGGGCAGCCTGCTGCCCGCGCAGCCTGCGCATCGTTGCTGGAGTCACCCAGCATCAACGTACGAGCAGGAACCGTGCCCAGTGCCTCGCAGGTTTTGAGCAATGGCAGGGGATCGGGCTTTTTCCTGGCGAAGGAATCACCACCGAACACCTGGCTGAAAAAAGGCGCCAGCCCCTTGGCCTGCAGCAAAGGCTGGGCGAATGACAAAGGCTTGTTGGTCAGGCAGGCCATGCGCAGGCCTGCGGCCTGCAGCTGTGCCAGACCTTGCTCCACCCCTTCATAGACCTGTGCGAACTGGCCGTTGATGTCCAGATAGTGGTGCTGGTAACGCTGCCAGGCAGAAGGGTAGGTCGCTTCGACATCGGCCACGCCCACATACGCCAGCACCGAGCGGATCAGGTGCTCGGAGCCCTTGCCGACCATGGTCTCGATGGCGGTGGCCGGCACGGGTGGCAAGTTCAGATCCCGGAGCATGCGGTTCAGCGCTTCGGCAAAGTCGCCCAAGGTGTCAACCATGGTGCCATCCAGGTCCACGATCACGGCGTCCACCGGCCCCAGCACTGCTCCCGTTTCCAATTTCAATTGCACAGACATTTTTTCTCTCGAGATTCATTGCCTCCAGCGCTCGGCACACCAGCGCCAGAAGTTCAAACACGCCCCACAGCAAAAAGGCCTGCACACGGCAGGCCCTGACACGCGGCACGGCGCTGCGTGCGCAGGCGTGGGAATGATCAGGCGGCCAGATTGGCGCGCATCTGGTCAATGACCGCCTTGTAATCCGGCTTGCCGAAAATGGCGCTGCCTGCCACGAAGGTGTCGGCACCAGCGTTGGCCACGGCGCGGATGTTGGCTTCCTTGATGCCGCCATCCACTTCCAGCCGGATGTCCTTGCCACAGGCATCGATGCGCTTGCGCACGGCTTCGATCTTGCGCAGCGTGCTGTCGATAAAGCTCTGGCCACCAAAACCGGGGTTCACGCTCATGAGCAGGATCAGATCCAGGTCTTCAATCACCCAGTCCAGCACATCCAGCGGCATGGCAGGGTTGAAGGTCAGGCCGGCTTTCACGCCATGCGACTTGATGTTCTGGATGCTGCGATGCACATGCGGCGATGCATCAGGGTGGAAGCTGATGTAATCAGCCCCGGCCTTGGCAAAGGCGCTGGCCAGTTCATCAACGGGCTGCACCATCAGGTGCACATCGATAGGCACCGGCTTGCCTTCGGGTGTGACGGCATGGGGCTTGAGCGCCTGGCAGACCATGGGACCGAAGGTCAGGTTCGGAACGTAATGGTTGTCCATGACGTCAAAGTGGATCCAGTCTGCGCCAGCGGCAATGACCGTGCGGACTTCTTCCCCCAGGCGGGCGAAGTCGGCAGACAAAATAGAGGGAGCAATGCGGTACGTGGGGTTCATGGCCGGAATTGTCGCAGTTACCATAGCCATATGCCCATGTACGAGTTTCAGGTGTCCACACACGCCCAGTTTGAGGCGGATCAGTCCTTGCCCCAGCAGGGGCTTTATCGCTTTTCCTACACGATCACGATTACGAACAGCGGCACCATGGCCGCACAGTTGATTGCGCGCCACTGGCTGATCACCGATGCCAACCAGGAACAGCAGGAAGTCCATGGCCTGGGCGTAGTGGGACGCCAGCCCCTGCTGCAACCAGGGGAAAGCTTTACCTACAGCAGCGCCTGCGAGTTGCGCACCAGCACAGGCAGCATGCAGGGGCGCTATCTGTGCGTGACAGAACACGGTGAAACTTTTGACGCCCAGATCCCTCTTTTCCTGCTGGACGCCGAGCACACCCTGCCGCGCACCCCTGACATTGCCGAACCTTCTTCACGCACCTTGCATTAAATGCCCCGTAAATCCCATGACTTGCACCGTCTGCTGGCGGAACTCGACCCGCACGCGGAAATTGCAGAACGCCATCTGTGGCTGATTCATGTCCTGGAATGGGTGCGCACCGCCCAGCCTTCGATCGAAGTGGCCATCGGCCGTGTGGAATCACTGGTCGCCGCCTTTGAAAATGACGCCGAGGCACGCGCACGGCTGCAGACCTGGTGGCTGATTCTGATTGACCGGGTGGACATCACCACCTTGCTGGCAGATTTTGGTTTCGCCCCGCGCACGGCCATGATCACCGAGGCGTCAGAGCGCCTGCGCAACAAGATTTTGCCAGGCACGCCTGAAACCATTGATGCTTCGGAGCTGTTCACGATTGCCATGCCCAGCGAGTTCGATGCCCGCTGGCTGACCGCCCTGCCCGAGCCCCTGCTCAAGCGTATTGCGGCGCTGGTCGCACCGGCAGAGAGCCAGGGTGCCAGCTTTTGGCAGCATGCCTTGCTCAACGCCATCACCTACTGCGCGGGGCAAATCCTGTCCAACGGTTTCGCCCCTGAGCTGCGTCTGCGCATGAGCGAGGAGGCGCGTGATGCACGCCCTTTTCACGACCTGATCCGCGATGTCGAGAGCCTTCGCGTCGAAGTCCTGCACGGCCTGCGCACACCAGACCGGCTGAACGAAGCCGAGCGTCGCCTGCGCGAGCGTCTGGATGCCTGCCGGACGGCCATTGGTACGGTGTACAACCATTTCGGGGATGAAGGCATCTCTGTGGGGCTGGTCTTCCGGGTACGCCAGTTGCGCACGCGCATCGTGCGCATACGGCAGTTGCTGGACTGTCTGACCAGCGAGCGCCCAGAACAGGAAGCCGTGCGGCTGCTGGCCGGCTTTGTCAGCGTGGGGCGCGAGCGACGCAGTCTGCGTTCGCTGATTGCCACCAACAGCTCACTGCTGGCCGCCAAAGTCACCGAACGCAGCGCAGAAACAGGGGAGCACTACATCACCCGCAACGGCAAGGAATACCTGCAGATGCTGCGCCGCGCTGCCGGAGGCGGCATGGTGATGTCGGTGACCACCATGGTCAAGTTCGGGCTGGCAGCACTGGCTTTCTCTGCGTTCTGGGGAGGCTTCTGGGCAGGCATCAACTATGCCCTCAGCTTTGTGCTGATCCAGTTGCTGCACTACACCGTAGCCACCAAGCAGCCCGCCATGACGGCTCCGGCCATGGCATCCAAGCTCAAGAACATCAACGAGGAAGGGGCCATCGAGAGCTTTGTGGATGAAGTGGCCAACCTCACGCGCACCCAGGTGGCTGCCATCCTGGGCAACGTCCTGGTGGTGTTCCCCGGTGCACTGCTGCTGGCCATGCTGTTTTCCCAGATGTTCGGCAGCCCTCCGCTGGATACGGAGCATGCGACCCAGGTGGTGGATTCGCTGAGCCTGCTGGGGCCCTCGGTGCTGTTTGCCGCCTTTACCGGCGTGCTGCTGTTTGCCAGCAGCCTGATTGCAGGCTGGGTGGAAAACTGGTTCGTGCTGAACCGGCTGGATTCGGCCATGCGCTACAACCCCACCATCACCCGCATGCTGGGTCGCGAACGGGCCAAGCGCTGGGGCAGCTTCTGGCGCTACAACATTTCGGGGTTTGCCGCCAACATTTCCCTGGGCCTGATGCTGGGCCTGGCGCCGTCGGTCGCAGGGTTTTTCGGCTTGGGGCTGGAAGTACGCCATGTCACACTGTCTTCGGGCCAGCTGGGCGTGGCAAGCGCAACTTTTGGCTGGGAAGTGATCCATGACCATGCTTTCTGGTGGGCTGTGGCCATGCTGCCTTTCAACGGTGCCATCAATGTGCTGGTGAGTTTTTACCTGGCTTTCCGCATGGCACTGCGGGCACAAAACGTCACGGGAGTGGAGCGTTCGCGCATTTACGCAGCCATCCGGCAGCGCCTGCGCAAGCGCCCTCTGAGCTTCTTCAAACCCTGATCGGCAGCCCCGTGCGCGATGGCACGCCTGCCTGTCGGTCAGAGACATAAATACAAGGATGAAGGCATGATCCAAGATCCAAGTTTCTGGACCCAGTGGCTCAAACCCTCTGCGGGCTTTGACACCTTGCAATGGTCTTTGTTGCTGGCGCTGGCATCGCTGGTGGGCTATTTGTTCCAGCGACACCTGCAAATGCCCAAAGTGCTGGGCTACGCCGTGATCGGGACGCTGGCGGGCTTTCTCGGCTTTACCGCCACAGCCTGGCCCTTGCAAGGCCCTGCGCTGTTTCTGCTGGAGCTGGGGGTCTCCATCGTGCTGTTTGAATGCGGTGGCCGCATCACCTTGCGCTGGTTCCGCCACAACCCCATGGTGCTGGTGCAAAGCCTGGCAGAAGCTGCGCTGACCTATGTCGCCGTGTATTTTGTGCTGCGCTGGCTGGATATTTCACCCACCACGGCCTCGCCTCTGGCCTTGATTGCCATGGCGGCCTCGCCGGTGGTGCTGGCCCGCGTGATCAACGACACCCGCGCAGTGGGGCCGGTGACCGACCGGGCCATGGTGCTGGCCACGCTTTCCACGCTGTACGCCCTGACCCTGGGCAGTGCCAAGGCCGAGATCTTCGCGCGCCCTTCGGCCTCTTTGTGGCAGGACGTCACCCCGGTGCTGGTGGTGCTGGGAGTGTCTGTGGCCGTCGCGGCGCTGCTGTGCCTGGCCATGCGCGTGGCCTTGCAGTTGATGAATCCCAACAGCGAAAACACCTCGATTCTGATGCTGGCGCTCATTGCAGCCGCCACTGTCGTGGCCGCCCACCTGGGCGGCTCCGCACCGCTGGCAGCCGTGCTGGGCGGCCTGATGCTCAAGCAGCTGCACCAGCGCCCCTGGGCCTGGCCACGCCAGCTGGGCACGGCGTCTTCGCTGCTCACCATGCTGATGTTCGTGCTGGTGGCAACGATTGCGGCCCAGGCCTCCTGGAGTGGTGCTGTAGCGCTGGCCGTCATTGCCCTGGTGGTTGCTCGTCTGTTGGCCAAGGCTGTGGGCGTGGGCTTGGGCCATATCGGCTCGGGGGCCAGCTGGCACCAAGCCGTCTGGACGGCCTGTGCCATGGCGCCCATGTCGGCCGTGGCACTGCTGATCACCTCTCAGTTCGCCCACGCAGCGCCCGAAGCGGCACAGGCCATTGCAGCCACGGCGCTGCCCGCGATCTTGCTGTTGGAGTTGTTGGGGGCCGTGCTTGCCACGCTGGCCCTGCGCCGCGCAGGTGAAGGCGGCAGTCCTGCGCGCAGCACCCCGCCCCTGCAACCCAAACAAGGAGACTGACGATGCCCTTGGAAGCTTTCCAGAAGTCCGAGCCACTGACCCTGGGTGTGGAGTTGGAGCTGCAACTGGTCAACACCAACGACTACGACTTGGCGCCTTACGCTACCGACATGCTGCGGCTGATGGAGAAATACCAGTTGCCTGGCTCGGTAGTGCCCGAGATGACGAGCAGCATGATCGAGATCTCTACCGGCATCTGCCACAGCGCCGCGGAGGTGCTGGGCCAGCTGACGCCGATTCGGGACGCTCTGGTCAAAAGTGCGGACAAGCTCAACATCGCCGTGGTCGGCGGCGGCACCCATCCGTTTCAGCAGTGGCACCAGCAGCGCATTTATGACAAGGCGCGCTTTCACGAGCTGTCGTCGCTGTATGGCTATCTGAGCAAGCAGTTCACCATTTTCGGTCAGCACATCCACATTGGCTGCCCCGATGCGGATTCCGCCCTGCTCATGCTGCACCGCATGAGCCGCTACATTCCGCATTTCATCGCCCTGTCGGCAGCCAGCCCGTACGTACAGGGACAGGACACGGCATTCGATTCGGCGCGGCTCAACTCCGTGTTTGCCTTTCCGCTGTCCGGCCGCGCGCCCTGTGTGCTGACCTGGCCGGAGTTTGAAGTCTATTTCGACAAGATGACCACCACCGGCGTGGTTAAAAGCATGAAAGACTTCTACTGGGACATCCGCCCCAAACCCGAATTCGGCACCATCGAGATCCGCGTGTGCGACACCCCGCTGACCATCGAGCGCGCAGCGGCGCTGTCGGGTTATGTCCAGGCCCTGGCCGCCTGGTTTCTTGACACCCAGCCGTTCACGCCGCAGGAAGACGACTATCTGGTCTACACCTACAACCGTTTCCAGGCCTGCCGCTTCGGGCTGGACGCGGTGTATGTCGAGCCGGGCACCGGCAAGCACATGGCGCTGTCGGACCATATCCTGCAGACCATCGACCAGATCAGCCAGCACGCGGCACGCCATGGGGCAGCTCCGGCGCTGCAAATGCTGCGCAATGGTGTGTCAACCGGTCACAATGATGCCCGGTGGCTGCGAGAACGCCAGGCAAAAGAGCAATTGCTGGGTGAAGTGACGCGCCAGGCCTCACGCCGCTTCAGAGGTGAGGCGGTATAGAACACACAAAAGCATAGCTACCAGCACTTGCTGAATAATCGATTGAACATTGTTTGGTATTGAAATGCTTATACGACAAGCGCATGCCGCTACATTTTTATCATGGGTGAATTCGAACTGATCCGCACCTTCTTCCAGCGCCCCGTGCGCCGCTCGCCCCTGGGCGTGGGCGACGACTGCGCGCTGCTGGCCCCGGCGCCCGGCATGCAGCTGGCGGTCTCCAGCGACATGCTGGTGGAAGGGCGCCACTTTTTCGCGGATGTGAAACCCCAGTTGCTGGGCCACAAGGCCCTGGCCGTGAACCTGAGCGATCTGGCGGCCTGCGGTGCCAAACCGCTGGCGTTCACCCTGGCGCTGTCCCTGCCCAGGGCCGACACCTCGTGGTGCCAGGCCTTTGCCGACGGCCTGTTTGCCCTGGCCGAACAACACGACTGCGAACTGATCGGTGGCGACACCACACAGGGCCCGCTGAACATCTGCATCACCGTGTTTGGGGAGGTACCGACAGGTCAGGCGCTGCTGCGCAGCGGCGCCCAGGTGGGCGATGACATCTGGGTCAGCGGCTCGCTGGGCGATGCACGCATCGCGCTGGATGCCATGCTGCGCCAGCATGCCCTGCCTCCTGCCGTGCTGGCACAGGCACGCCAGCGCCTGGAGCAACCCACGCCCCGTGTGGCACTGGGCATGGCCTTGCGCCAAGTGGCTTCCAGCTGCCTGGACCTCAGCGACGGCCTGCTGGGCGACCTGAACCACATCCTGGACGCCAGCCGCGTCGGTGCACGCATCGATGCCAACATCACGCGCGGTCTGCTCCAGGCCCGTCGCCACCCCACGATGGCCGCCCTGGCCATCAGCCGTATCGACGCCTGCACGCTGGCGGGCGGTGATGATTACGAACTGTGCTTTACCGCGCCCCCCACAGCCCAGGCCGCCGTGCTGGAAGCGGGCCGTCAGGCAGCCGTTCCCGTCACATGCATCGGCCGTATCGAGGCCGAGCGCGGCATCCGCATCATGGCGCCCGGTGGCCAGCAACTGCCCCTGCGCTTTGCCTCGTTTGACCATTTCGCCTAGAGCCCGCCCGATGGAACCCATTACCGATGTGCAGCCCAAGCGCTTCACTGCTTCTGCCGCTTCAGATCCGGCCCGTGCTTCTTCGGCTGCAGCCCCCGTGCGTCCCAGCCTGGGCTTCATGCTGCAACACCCGGCCCACCTGATTGCCCTGGGCTTTGGCTCGGGCCTGGGGCGTTTCGCGCCCGGCACCGTGGGCACGCTGTGGGGCTGGCTGGCATTTCTGGTGCTGCAAATGTGGTTCACAACCGCCCAGCTGGGCTGGCTGATCGCCCTGAGCATTCCGCTGGGCTGGTGGGCCTGCACCGTGACAGCGCGCCACATGCGCGTGGCCGACCCTGGCCACATTGTCTGGGATGAAATCGTCGCCATCTGGATCGTGCTGTGGCTGACCATGCCCATGGGCTTCTGGGGCCAGTTGCTGGCCTTCGCCCTGTTCCGTTTCTTCGACGCGGCCAAGCCCAACCCTGTCCGCTGGGCCGACCGGCTCTTCAAGGGCTTCGGCCCCCGCGGTGGCTGGGGCATCATGTTCGACGACCTGGTGGCGGCCTTCTGCACCTTGCTGGTGATGGCGCTGTGGCGCCACTTGGTGGGTTGAGCCATGGCAGATACACACAGCTTGCACGACACGGTGACCCAGCTGGCACTGGCCTTGCAGACACGCGGCTGGATGATGGCCACGGCGGAAAGCTGCACGGGCGGCATGATTGCCGCTGCCTGCACGGATGTCGCAGGCTCCAGTACCTGGTTTGACCGCGGGTTCGTGACTTACTCCAACGCCGCCAAGACAGACATGCTGAATGTGCCGCAGGCGCTGATTGCCCAACACGGCGCCGTCAGTGAAGCCGTGGTGCACGCCATGGCACAAGGCGCGGTGGCGCGCTCGCAGGCCCAGGTGAGCGTGGCAGTCAGCGGAGTTGCCGGGCCGGGTGGCGGATCGGCAGACAAGCCGGTGGGAACTGTCTGGCTGGCCTGGCATGTCCACGGACTTGCACACAGCCAATGCCTGCATGTGCCGGGGGACCGTGCCGCTGTTCGCCTGGCGACCGTCCGGCAGGCCCTGGAAGGTCTGCTGCTGCGCTTGTAGTCATGGCTGCAGCTCTTGCCCATCAAAAGCCGGTGCAGCGCATGCCGATGCATCCAGAGGCATTTCCCGCTCGCATCGGGCTGGTGCCCCAGCATTTTCAGGCAGTTCCGCTGGCACCCTGCCGCATTTCGCGCAAGCACTCGACGCCCGCGACTACACGAGTGCAAGCTAAGGACACCTTGACAGGGCCCGCTGGCTTTAGACAGTTTCCGCATAAAATTTTGTTCTCAAGTGTGCACTTCCGCATGAGAATGTGCTGTTGACCTCTGTGTGAAGGTCTCCGTTTGCCTCTTCAAAGTATCTCCATGTCTTCAGCGCCTTTGTTTCGGCTGCTTCTTGGTCGCAACATCCACTTCCGTTGGCTGCGTCCTGTCACATTGGCAGGAATGGTTGGTGCTGTGGCGCTTGGCTCGACCCTGAGTTTCGCTTCGACCGGTGATGCCACGGCCATTCAGCGCCTGCTGGACCAGGGCAAGCTCAATGATGCCGCCCAGCTCGTACAGACCCGGCTCAAGCAAAACCCCGCAGATGTGCAAACACGCTTTCTGCAAGGCGTGATTGCGGCAGAGCAGCAAAAATACGCCCAGGCCATTCAGCTCTTTACGGCCCTGACGCAGGAATATCCCGCGCTGCCCGAGCCCTACAACAATCTCGCCGTGCTGTATGCCGCCCGGGGCGAGGAGCGCAAGGCAGCCCAGGTGCTGGAACAAGCCATCCGCACCAATCCCAGCTATGCCACCGCCCATGAAAACCTCGGCGATTTGTATGCCCGCATGGCCAGCGATGCCTATGCCAAGGCCTTGCAGCTTGACAGCAGCCGCCAGGCGGCGCAGCCCAAGCTGGCCTTGATCCGGCAGATTCACCTGAGTCCTGCGGTCGGCACAGCACCTGCCCAGCCAGTGACGGCCAGCCCTGCCGCACCTGTCGCACCTGCGGCACCAGCCCGCAGCGCCGAAGCGGCCAAAGCCCCTGCAGCTGCACCCGTTACTGCACCGGCCGCTACCACTGCGGTAGCGGCAGCGCCGCAGGCCCCGCCCACACCTGCGCGCAAGGCGGATGTTCCAACCGGTGCGAGCCAGCCCACCGCCGTTGCCCCCGAGCCCGCCAAGCCAGCGCCCGCAACGCCAGCACCCGTCAAGACAGACGATGCGCAAACTGCGAAGCAGGCGGTGCGCTCTGCCGTCGCGGCCTGGGCCAAAGCCTGGGCCCAGCAGGACATGAACGGCTACTACGCCGCCTACAGCGAAAAATTTCAGCCCCAGGGGCAAAGCCTGTCCGCCTGGAAGGCGGAACGCAAGGACCGCATCGTCGGCAAACCTGAAATCACCGTCGATATTCAGGACCTGAAAATCACAGTGCAAGGCACCCGGGCAGAAGCGAGCTTTCGCCAGCACTATGCCTCTGGCGGCTACAAGGCAAGCACACGCAAGATTTTGCGCATGCACCAGGAAAGTGGCCAGTGGCGCATCATCCGCGAGGAAACGGGGCGGTGATGTCAGGCAGTTTCACACCCTGCGCCATGCACGCAACAAAGCGGTGGCTCCAGCGCGGCATGGGCATGCTCGTGCTGACGACATGCACGGTCTGGAGCAACCTGGCCACCGCCGACACCCTCGCCTCCCAAGAGCTGGCCCGCGCCGAGAAGCGCTTGGTTGAGATCCTGGCGCAAATCGAACGCCGGGAAATGAACGATGCCTTCCGCGCCGTCAAGGCCCTGGCAGAGGAAGTCCCCACATTTCGCGCTGCCCAGCTGCTGTATGCCGATTTGCTGCGCCTGCGCACAGGCGGCGTGCCGATTGGCGAGCAACTGGCCCGCTCCCAGGAGCAGCCCAGCACACGTAACATTGGCGTGGCCGATCAGTCCATTGCGCCCACCGAGTTCTTCCAGGGGCTGCAAAGCGAATTGCAGCGCCGGCGCCAGGCCGCCATGGATCTGCCGCCGCCAGGCATGATTCCCAGCAACTTTCTGCACCTCAGCCCCCGGGTCAGACATGCGATTGCGGTGGATACCAGCCGCTCCCGCATGTATGTGTTCGCCAATGGCCCCAAGGGCGTGGAGTTGATCAGCGATTTCTACGTCACCATCGGCCGTAACGGTGTGCACAAACGCGTGGAGGGCGACCAGCGCACGCCGCTGGGCGTGTATTTTGTGGGGCGCCAGATTCCTGCCGAGCGCCTGCCCGATCTCTATGGCAAGGGCGCGCTCACGGTGAACTACCCCAATGACTGGGACCGTCTGCAAGGCCGCACCGGCAGCGGCATCTGGTTGCATGGCGTGCCTTCCGACCAGTTCGCGCGCGTGCCCCAGGCCAGCGATGGCTGCGTGGTGCTGTCCAACCCGGACATTGCATTCCTGATGGCCTCCATCGACCGGCGCACTCCGGTTCTGATCGCCGAAAAACTGCATTGGGTCACTCCGCAATGGACGCTGCCCCAGCGTCAGGCCGATGGCTGGCGGGCAGACATCGAACATTGGCAAACCGCATGGCGCCAGGGTGACACCCAGAGCCTGCACACGCTCTACAGCCCGGAGATGCGGGATGCGCAAAAACTCCGCCAGCAGCGCAACCGTCTGGCCGCCCTCACCTCGCTGTCCAAGCTGTCGATCGCGGAAATGTCGGTCTACGACTGGAAAGAGGAAGCCGGCGAAATCCGCATCGTGAACCTGCACCTGGGCCAGAACACCACGGCCACGGTGCGCCAGTACTGGCGCAAAAACGAAGGCCGCTGGCAGATATTTTCGGAAGACTTTCTGAGCTGAGTGTCCACACAAAAAAATCCCGCGCTGCGGGATTTTTTGATGGTCAGTGCCAGATGCAGGACCTCAGGTCTTCATGCGCTGTACCAGACGCTGGCTGTGCGCATCCATGCCCACCAGCTCCACCGTGCAGCCGTGCTGGTGCAGGCGGTCCACGACCTTGTCCAGCGCGCCGACGGCCGTGATGTCCCAGAAGTGCGCTCCGCTGACATCGATGCGCACGGGCAGGCCAGCCACGGCGCGCACATCAAAACGCTCGACCAGCGCGTCGGCCGAGGCAAAGAACACCTGACCGCGCACAAACCACGTGCGCTGCTGGGTCACGGGATCGTCCGCGTGCGTAACCTGCAGCATGTGGGCCACCTTGAAGGTGAAGAACACGCCCGACAGCAACACGCCGGCCATCACCCCTGCGGCAAGGTTGTGTGTGGCGATGGTGATGACCACCGTGGCCAGCATCACGCCGCTGGACAGGCGCGGATAGCGCACCATATTGCCCAGCGATTTCCAGTCGAACGTCGAGGCCGACACCATCACCATGATGGCCACCAGCGCAATCACCGGCACCTGCGACACCCAGGGTTTGAGCAGCACCATCAGGATCAGCAGAAACACGCCAGCAAACAGCGTGGACAGGCGCCCGCGCCCGCCGTATTTCACATTGCCCACGGCCTGGCCGATCATGCCGCAGCCGGCAATGCCACCGAATACGCTGGAAGCCATATTGGCCAGGCCCAGCCCCGTGCATTCGCGGTTCTTGTCGCTGGGGGTGTTGGTCATCTCGTCGACCACCGCTGCGGTCAGCACGGACTCCAGCAGACCCACCATGGCAATGGCCAGGGCCGGCAGCAAGATGATGCGCAGCGTCTCCAGCGTGGCGGGCACTTCAGGCAGGCCCAGCAGGGGCAGGGCATCGGGCAGCTTGCCCAAATCCGCCACCGTGGCGACCGGCAGACCCAACAGGGAAGCGATCACCGTCAGCACCACGACACAAATCAGCGGCGAAGGGATGGCGGTCAGCGCCTTCCAGCGCAGTTGCTGGCCCAGCCACGGCAAGCCGTAAATGATGGCCAGACCCAGCGCCAGCATGGCCCAGGTCGGCACATTGGCATCTTTCAGGTGCGGCAGCTGCGCCGCAAAAATCAAAATCGCCAAGGCATTCACAAAGCCCGTGCGCACGGAGCTGGAGACAAAACGCATCAGCACGCCCAGCTTGCACAGGCCGAACACAATCTGCATGGCTCCTGCCAGCAGGCCTGCGGCAAACAGATACTGAATGCCGTGCGAGGCCACCAGCGGTGCAGCCACCAGCGCCACCGAGCCCGCCGCTGCCGACACCATGGCCGGGCGTGCACCAAAAATGGCGATCACGATGCTGATGACGAAGGAGGCAAACAAGCCCACCGAAGGGTCCACCCCTGCGACAAAGGAAAAGGCAATGACTTCGGGAATCAGCGCAAACGTGGCGACCGCACCTGCGAGCAACTCGCGCGGAATGCTGGGCGCCCATTCCGCACGCAGGCGGGTGAGCAAGGGCAAGGACATAAAACAAGCGTCAGAACAAGCTGGTGCGAGATGGTAGTGGTTTGCGCACACAGGCGCTGAAAATTAAAAAAGGAGCTGCCAGCGCTTGATACACAAGGATTTCAAATAGAAAACTATTGAAAATCCATACAGATCAAGCGCTGACAGCTCCTTTTTTCAAAGCTTCTTCAAGCTTCAAAAAAGCAGGAACCAGGTCTGAACAGGGCGCAGGCACCGCTCCACCACCCAGCCAATCATGGTTTGGCTTTGAGACGTAGCAAGGGCGGTGTCAGCAGCCGATTAAGCGCCGCAGCACTTCTTGAATTTCTTGCCGCTGCCGCAAGTGCAGGGGTCGTTGCGGCCAGGCTGCTCGCCCTTGACGATGGTTTCCACACGCGGGCCCATGCTGCGCCACAGCTGGCGCAGGTCGTAGACGGCCCAGATGGCTTCGCCAAAGGCGTCCAGGCGGTCCTGGCTGGTGGAGGCAGGGCCGGCTTCATCGTACAGATTCAGTTCGGGCGTACCGGTGTCGTCTTCGGTCAGATCCACGATGAATTCCATGGCCGCATCCAGCATGTCGGCCGCTTCCTTGTCGCGCGGGGCAACCCATTCCTCGGCCCAGTTTTCCACCACGAACATGAAGCCCAGCGCCCACACTTGCGCCAGCGAAGGCACTTCCTCGTCGGCCAGCTCGGCACGCTCGGCTTCGGGCAGCATCAGCAGCGCGCCACGGGTGTCCATGATCTCGGGCTGGAACGCTGCTTCGTCCTGCAGCGACTTGATGTCCGCATCGAGCTGCTCACGGATTTCGGCCAGACGCAGTCCGGCCAGCTCCAGAAAGCGTGCCTGCTGGGCTTCGCTCTCAAAGGCTTCCAGCTTGGGCAGGGGCTGGCCTTCGGCCACTTCCAGTGTTTCGCCATCGCCCAGCAGCATGGGCAGCCATTCGGCTGCAGGAATGTCGCGGCGCGTGCAGACCACAGCGGTCAGAAAGCCATCACAGAACTCCCACTGGGGGATTTCTTCGGCGCGCTCGCGCATGGCTTCGAGCATGTTGTCCAGCTCTTCCAGCATTTCGGTGCTCAGGGCGGTGTGGGCTTCCACAGTCTGGTTTTCGGTGTTTTCCATGGCGTATTCCATCAACAGTTAGGGGGCGGCAGGCCCATGTGCGAATCCGGCGATTTCCTGCATCATGCAAGTGCCGTCATTCGCACAATAGGTGCAAGAAGGCAGGACTGCAGGCAGCAAGGCATGCCTGGCCGATTGGGGGGCAGTGTAGCCCGCAGGCCAAGTCCGTGCCGGTTACACAGGAGTTGTCTGCATGCTTCATGGCCCTTACCGTTCCCTGGGTTGGTTCCCTGTGCGTTACACCGTGTTCGTGCTGTGCGCACTGGGCGTGGTGGTGGGGCTGGCGGCGGCCTTGTTCTGGGGCGGTTGGTGGTGGCTGCTGCCACTGCTGAGTGCAGCCTTGTGTCTGGTGGGCGTGCATGATCTGCGGCAGACGCGCCACTCGATTTTGCGCAACTACCCCATCCTCGGGCACATGCGTTTTCTGCTGGAATTCATCCGGCCCGAGATGCGCCAGTACTTTATCGAAGGGGATCACGAGGCCCTGCCCTTCTCACGTGCGCAGCGTTCGCTGGTGTACCAGCGCGCCAAAGGCGAAGCCGATAGCCGCCCTTTCGGGACGATGCTGGATGTCTCGGCCCATGGCTATGAATGGGTGAACCACTCCATGCAGCCGACCCGGCTGCCCAGCCAGGACTTTCGCATCTGGATTGGGGGCGAACCTGGCAAACCCCTGGAAGGCAAGGACATTTGCACCCAGCCCTATCGCGCCAGCGTGTTCAACATCTCGGCCCTGAGTTTTGGCGCCCTCTCGGCCAATGCCATCCTGGCCTTGAACCCGGGCGCCCGCTCGGGCGGCTTTGCCCATGACACAGGGGAAGGTTCCATCAGCCAATACCACCGTGTGCATGGCGGGGACCTCATCTGGCAGGTGGCTTCCGGTTATTTTGGTTGCCGCCATCCGGACGGC
>JAEYRT010000140.1 GCA_023435325.1 Pseudomonadota bacterium
AAACAACAGGCACCACGACCAGTGTCAGCAGTGACGAGGTGATGACCCCTCCGATCACGGCCTGTCCCATGGGGGCACGCTGTTCGGAGCCTTCGGTGACTGCAAAAGCCAAGGGCACCATGCCAAATACCATGGCCAGCGTGGTCATCAGGATCGGGCGCAGGCGCACCTTGGCTGCCAGCAGCAAGGCTTGCTCGCGGGGCAGACCAGGCGCGATTTCACCGCGCTCGTTGGTATGTTCGCCGCGAGCGCGGATCGCAAAGTCCACCAGCAAGATGGCATTTTTGGTGACCAGTCCCATCAGCATCACGATGCCGATGATGGAGAACATACTCATGGCAGAGTTGAACATCATCAGCGCCAGCACCACACCGATCAGCGTCAGAGGCAGTGAAGTCATCAGCGCCAGCGGCTGGATGAAACTCTGGAACTGGCTGGCCAAAATCATGTAGATGAAGATGATGGCCAGGGCCAGGGCGGACAGTGCATAGTCAAACGATTCGTTCATGTTCTTGGTGGAACCACCAAATTCCCAGCGATAGCCGGGCGGCATTTGCAATTGCTCCAGCACTTTGGCGATGTCGCCAGAAACTTCACCGACCGAGCGCAGGGCGACGTTGGCCGTGATCATGATTTCGCGTGTCATGGCGCGGCGATTGATCTGGCTCGGGCTGGAGGCTTCCACCACATCGGCCACCTGACTCAATTGGATGACGCGGCTGCTGCCATCGCTGCCTGCCACGGCAAAAGGCAAATGCAGCAAATCCGCGGGCTGGGTGCGCGACTCGGGGGCCAGGCGCACGTTCACGTCATAGGTCTGGTCGTCACTGGCGCGCCAGTTGCCGATGGTGTCGCCTGCGACCAGGGTGCGAAGGCTGGCTGCAATGCTGGAGACAGACAGGCCCAGATCCGCCGCTGCGTCCCGCCGTACCTGCACATTCACCACGGGCTTGGGCGGTTGCAGGCTGGTATCCACATCCACCAGTCCCGGGATCTGCTGCAACCGGGCCAGCATTTGCTGGTTCAGGCGGCTGAGCTCGCCCAGGTCTGGCCCCATGATGGAAAACTCAATCTGCTTTTGACCACCTACGGGTTCGAGCAGGCCCACGTGGGTGACCGTGATGCCAGGCACGCTGCGCAGCACATCCCGCAAGACCAGAGACATGTCCTCCAGACCCCGTGTGCGTGCCTTGCGGTCCACCAGCCGGATAAAGATGTTGGCCGAGTGCTTGCCTTCGGCGCTGCCGGTATTGATGGTGGTCAGGGTATAGCGCACCTCCGGCATGGCTCGGATGAGGGCTTCCACCTGCAAGGCTTTGGCTTCTGTGGCTTCGATGGACGAACCCTGCGGAGTCTCAAAATTGACCTGGGTTTCGGAAAAGTCCGCACTGGGGACAAATTCCGACCCCAGCAGGGGCAGCATCAGCAAGCTGCCAATGAAGATGAGCAGCGCGCTCAGCAAGGTGGCCAGCTTGTGCTGCAGTGACCAGCGCAGCAGACGCTGGTAGAGCTGGGATAGATCCTCGCTGGCCTGGTCAAACCAGCGTGTGACACGCCCCAGAGTGCGGTCATACAGCGAAGGCTTGTTTTGGGAGGGCAGTGTCTGGCCATGGGCGTGGATGCTGGGGTCATGCCAGACGCTGGAGAGCATGGGGTCCAGCGTGAAACTCACAAACATGGAAATCAGCACGGCAGCCACGATGGTGATGCCGAACTCATGAAAGAACTTGCCAATGATGCCGCCCATGAAACCGATGGGCAGGAACACCGCCACGATAGACAGGGTGGTTGCCAGTACGGCCAGGCCGATTTCCTGGGTGCCGTCCATGGCAGCGTCATAGGCGTTCTTGCCCATTTGCACGTGACGCACAATGTTCTCACGGACCACGATCGCATCGTCAATCAGCAGGCCGACACACAGCGACAGCGCCATCAGCGTGACCATGTTGATCGAAAAGCCGAACATGTGCATGAACCAGAAGGTGCCAATCAGGGCAATCGGCAGCGTCAGGCCCGTGATGATGGTCGAGCGCCAGGAATCGAGGAACAGGAAGACGATGAGCACAGTGAGCACTGCGCCTTCGATCAGGGTCTGGCGCACATTGTCCACGGCGACCTGTATCGGACGCGCGGAATCGGCAATCGGCTCCAGCCTGATGCCAGCAGGCAATTCGGCCCCCAGCCCGGCAATCGCCTGGTTCAGTCCCTTGACGACCTCAATGGTGTTTTCATCCTGCGCTTTTTGTACCGAAAGCAGCAAGGTGCGCTGGCCGTTGTAGAGAGCCAAACTCTCGACTTCCTGGGCTCCATCCTTGATCTGTGCCAGTTGCCCCAGTCGTACGGGTGCGCCATTGCGCTGTGCCACGATGATGCTGGCAAACTGCTCTGGCCGTTGAATGCGTGCATTGATCTGCACCACGCGCTCTTGCTGCAGGGAACGGATGCTGCCCACGGGCAGGTCCTGGTTTTCGCTGCGCACGGCATTCACAATCTGCGCAGGGGTGATGCCATAGGCATGCAGCGCGGCAGGGTCCAGATAGATATTGATTTCGCGCGGCGTATCGCCCACCAGATTCACAGCACCCACACCGCGCACATTCTCCAGGCGCTTTTTCAGCACCTGATCGGCCCAGGTTGTGAGTTCGATGGGGGTCAGCTGCCGGGCACCAGGAGGCTGTGCGGAGGCATCAGGCAGTACGGCCACAGACCATACGGGGGCGCTTGCAGGGTCAAAGCGCAGCACCCATGGTTCTTCGACCTCGTCACGCAGAAGAGGGCGCACGGTCGCCACCTTTTCACGCACATCGTCTGCGGCCTTGCGGCCGTCCATGTGCAACTGGAATTCGATGATGATCAGCGATCTGCCCTCATAGCTGCGCGAAGTGAGGGCGTTGATGCCGGCAATCGAATTGATGGCTTCTTCTAAAGGCTTGGTGACTTCGCTTTCCACCACTGCAGGCGAGGCGCCGGGGTACTCCACCGAAACCACCACGACGGGAAAATCCACGTTCGGGAACTGGTCGATGGCCAGACGCTGGTACGAAAACAGCCCGAGCACCACGAACGCCAGCATGACCATGGTGGCCATCACCGGGTTGCGCAGACTAACCTTGGTAAACCACATGCTGCAGGTCTTTCAAAGGGCAGGGCTCAGGAGCTGGATGCCGGAGGTTCGGCTTCCGGAGATGCAGGCGTTGCCGGGGCTGCCGCATCGGCATTGGCTTTCGGTAGCAATTCCACCCGGGTGCCGGCAGGCAGTCCTCCAACCCGCCCGGACAGGACGGGCTGTCCGGGCTGCAGACCCTGCACCGCCACCCAGGTCTGGGACTGACCCACGCTCTGCACCCCCATTTCAACAGGGCTGTGCTGCACCCTGTGCTCCTGCACCGTCTGCACATAGGGCACGGGCTGATCGGTGCGCACGGTGGTCAATGGCACGGCCAGTGCCTGGGTACTGCCGGTTTCAATGAATCCCTCGACGTACATCCCGGGCCGCAACGGGGCCTGTTCGGTATTGGAAAGGCGTAAATAAACAGGGACGGCACGGCTGCCTTCCATGGCACTGGGGTTGATGCGCACCACTTCAGCCTGCAGATTTTGTGCTGCCTGGCC
>JAEYRT010000126.1 GCA_023435325.1 Pseudomonadota bacterium
CCAAAGCATAGCCCCCACGGTGGCAGAGCACGCCACACTGCAGCAGCAACTGCTGTCCAGCGGCTTTTCAGCGCTGCTCACGTTCACGCTGACCGCGCTCATGCCTGCCGCTGTTTTACTGGCTTACGCCTTGTACCGCCCAGCCTTGCGCCGCAGTCCAGCGCAGTGGATCAGCGCTCTGGTGATTGGTGCCTTGGTGGCCGTGGGTTGGTGGATGGCTGCGACGGTGGAGGTCGATCCGTTCGAGCCTGCCAGACTCACCTCCCTGAGCTTCATCTCGCCCATTTCCGAAACCCTGCTCTACACCCAGGTGGCCGTCGGCCGCGAATTCGCCGCAGCTTCCGCCATGGTACTGGGTGTGCTGACCGGAGCCCTGCTGACAGCCTTGATCACACGCACTGCACGTTGGGAAAGCTTTGACGGCCCTGCACATTTGGCGAGGAGTGCCATCGGAGGTTGGCTCATGGGCTTTGGTGGACTGCTGGCCGCAGGCTGCTCGATCGGCCAAGGCCTGACCGGCATCACGACGCTGGCATGGGCCACGGCCCCAGCCGTTCTCGGCATCGGCTTGGGTACATGGTGCGCCCTCCGGCTTTCGCCACACTTTCGCTGAAAACGCAACCCATACCGCACGGCTTCGGTGCACCTGCATTCGTTGCTATTGAGAACAGATCATCTACAATCCCGCCCCAGACAGCTCTGCTTGTGCCGCGTGTCGGCTAAGAGGGATTTTCCCCATCCATGCCTGTGTAAGTTGGGCTTGCGCCCCGCTTCACACCAACGCTCAAGCCCCGCTTTTGAGTTCTGTTGAGTGCATGGGATGCGGCTCCTGCCTGGAGCCTGATGTGCCACCCGCTGTGGATGGCATTGCATGTTCGCTTCCCTTTGCTCTTGGTGCCATTGCAAGCCGTGCAATGGCGCAGCAGGTCAGCGCTGGTCTTTACTGTGCGCCGTCTGGACCAGGCCTTCAGCCCCCATGCGGTTTTATACGAACGACCCGGAGGAATTTCCATCATGCAACGTCGCCACTTTCTTATGACCCCGCCCGCCATGGCGCTGGGGGCTGCTGCTGCAGCAGCCACACCGATTGCCACGCTGGCAGCGCCCATGATCATGACGCCCCAATCGCGCATCCTGGCGCGCCAGGGCAAAGGCCCGCGCATTGTGATTTGCGGCGGTGGCTGGGGCGGCCTGACGGCGGCGCGCTACCTGCGCGAGCTCATCCCACACTCTGACGTGGTGCTGCTGGAGCGCAACCCCACGTTCTGGTCCGGCCCCATGAGCAACAAGGGGCTGATCGACATCGTCAACACCGACTTTGTGAACCGCGACATGCTGCACCCGGCCAATACCTATGGCTACCAGCTGCTGCAGACTGAAGTCACCGGCTTTGAGCGCGACAAGAAACTGGTACGTACCGCTCACGGCCTGATCGAGTATGACTACCTGATTTTGTCGGGCGGCATTCGCAACGACTATGAAGCCTGGTTCGGCAACGACCAGAAAGCCATTGACCACACACGCAAGCACTTCCCGAACGCCTATGTGCCCAACCAGGAGATGTTTGCTGTCAAGCACAAGGTCAAGAACTTCAAGGGTGGCACCCTGGTGATGACGCTGCCCCCGCCACCCCACCGCTGCCCGCCATCGCCTTACGAGCGAGCCTGCCTGATTGCGTGGCACATCAAGAAAAACAAGATTCCCGGCAAGATTATCATTCTTGATCCCAAGCCCAAGATCGCTCCCATTGGTGTGGGTTACAAGCAGGCGTTTGATGAGCTCTACCCCGACATCATCACCCACGTGCCCAATGCGCGCGTGCAAGAGGTGGACCCCTTCAACAAGAAAATCAAGACCGCCGCCGGTGAGTTCAAGTTTGACGATGCCATTTTGATGCCGCCCCACCAAGCTGCCGACATGGTGTGGTGGGCCGACCTGATCGGCAAAGACCCGGCCACTGGCAAGCCCACCGGCTGGGCCGACATGGACCACCGCTACTTCACCGCCAAGACCGACGACAGCGTGTACTTTGTCGGCGACTTGATGGGGGCGATTTCGCCCCAGTTCGGCCACTACCCCAAGAGCGGGCACGTGGCCAATTACATCGGCAAGATCGTGGCCAAGAACATTGCGCAACGCGTCGCGGGTCAAGAGGTCACCCCTCTGCTTCCGGACAATCTGTGCTACATGATGGTCAATGGCGATCCGCAGGAAGAAATTTCGGTTAAGTTCGAGTACGAAGTGGATGCCGTCACCGGCAACGTCCACCAAACGCAAATCGACATGGATGTCCGCACCTCCGATCTGGTCAAGGAAGATTTCGCCTGGATCAACGGAATGTTCAAGGACTTCCTCGCTGTTTAAGACATGAATCCAGCATCTTCTTCCTCCCTGACACGCCGCCGCCTGATGGCCGGTGCTGCTGCAGCCAGTGCGGCCCTGGCCCTGCCCAGCGCGGCACTTGCACAAACCGCCACACCTTTGGTGGGCCCTTTGGCACCGAACCCGGTGGAATTCAAAAAAACCATGGAGCAATTTATCGGCACTGCCACACCGGTGTCCGAGGGGCTGCAACTCGACATTCCGGTACTGGCGGACAACCCCGGCGCCGTCCCCATCAAGGCCAAGGTCACCCTGCCCATCACGGAACAGGACTGGTGTGAGGAAATGGTGGTGGTGGCCGAGCTCAACCCCATCCCGCTGGCCTGCCGCCTCCAATTCACCGCAGACACCGGCACGGCCGAAGCCGCCGTGCGCATTCGCCTGAGCCAGTCGCAAACCGTGCATGTGCTGGCCCGCATGAAAAGCGGCGCCGTGCTGCAAGGCAAGCAAATGGTGACGGTGGCCGCCAGCGGCTGCGGCATGTAAGAGAGGCAGGAACGATGAGCATGAACAAACCACCTCGCGTCTGGGTCAGTAATGAAAAGCCCAAGTCCGGCGACATCCTGCGCGTGCGTGCGCAGATGGAGCATGTCATGGAAACCGGCCTGCGCACCGACCCCGCCACCGGCCAGCCGCGCCCGCGCCACATCGTCACGCACTTTGAGGCCAAACTGGCTGGCAAGCTGATCTTTGCCTGGGACCTGGGCACCTCCATTTCCCAGAATCCCTACATCGAATTCACCTTCAAAGCCCGCCAAAGCGGCGACCTGACCATGCTTTGGAAAGACGACAAGGGAGCGACGCTGACGGCCAGCAAGACCATCACAGTCTCGTAAGCACGGCTTTCAAGCAGCAAAAAGCCCCGCAGGGTAGAACTGCGGGGCTTTTATTTTGATAGCTTCTAAAACTTGCTGTACTTGGTTTTCAAATAGAAAACCATCGCAAATGCTGATAGATAAAGCGTTAGCAGCTATTCTTAATAATTAATAAACAAATGCTCACTTACCGTTATAACGCCCTGGGCGATGGCTGACCGCCAGGAAAACGCCCATCACCACGGCGGCCAGAATCGACCACAACACCCGCTCCAGCGGCACGATCCACAAGGCCAGTGCCACCACGATGCAGTCAATCACCATCTGCACCTTGCCCGCGCGAATGCCGTATTTGTCCTGCACATACAGCGACACAATCGTCGCACCACCCAGACTGGACCTGTGGCGCGCCAAAAACAGCACGCCGGTGCCCATCAGCAAGCCACCGGCAATCGCGGCAAATGCCGGGTGCAAGTAATCAATGTGAATGAGTTGCGGGCCAAACGAAGTCACCAGCGACAGCAGCGCCACCGAGGCAAAGGTCTTGATCGTGAACTCTTTGCCAATGTGCTTCCACGCAAACCAGTAAAACGGAATGTTGATGAGGAAGTAAATCGCACCAAACGACCAGCCCGTGGCGTAGTGCAGCACAAAGGCCAGGCCCGCCGTGCTGCCGGTCAGCAAACCGGCCTGGTTGAACATCATCATGGTGATGCCCACAAACAGCGAGCCCGAAAACAGGGCCTGCATATCTTCATAAGGGCCGTGCTTGACCATCTGCGCAGCCGTGGCAGATGGGGCAATCGAAACGGCGGAGGGTGAACTTAGCTCAGGTTCAGAGGCGGGAGTGGTCGTCATGCTCATGGCGGATACCGGTTTTCTGCGGTGCCAGCTTGTGGCCGCACCGCACGTGTGAAGCTTGCAATGACACAAGCAAGAAACACACCACCCAGGGCGTTTTCGGGCTTGCATGCCTGCACACAACGCAGCGCCCGGTCGGGGCGCTGACATGGATGGCAACAAAAATTGCTGCAGCGCAGCAATTAGAGCATGACTTCTGCCACCACGCTGTCACAGCCTTGCGGCATCAATGGTCGCCCTGGGGCATTTTTTCGCGGCTGGCCGTGTGCTTGACGGTGCCGTTGGCACCAAAAGTCACCGTGAATTCCATTTCACGATTGGGTGGGTCAATCCAGTTCCAGTCCCAATCGGTCTCCTGCTTGAGGGTGTAAGTCATGCGCTTGGCCGGTTTGCCCAGCATGCGTCGCACACGCTCTTGTGTCATTCCTGGCTGGATCTGCTCGAACACATGCGGACTCACCACTTGGCGCAGCGCCGTCATCACGCCATCGGCACCGATGGTGATCATGTAATTTTTGTGCCCCATGGGCTGGCGCGGATATTCGAGCGTGCGCGACCCATCGGCCTCGGGCCAGATGGTTTCTGGCTCCCCGAACGCCTTGCGCACATCCACCTCCGTGGACAGGCCCTCTTCCAATTGGTCAATTTTTTGCTGGTCGCATCCCACCAAAGCCAGAAAACTGGCGGCAATGGCTGCCACAGTGGCTGTGACACGGTTCAATAGGTTCATCGGCAGTGTCCCGCTAGAATCATCAACCTTGAGAGGTTACCAGTCCATGTCTATCTTTGCCCGCCCCCATTACACATCCGAGACCACAGACTTTTTGAATCAACTCAAAAAGGACAAGCCCCAACTGGACGCACAGCAGCAAGCTGGCCGCGCCTTGCTGTGGGACAAGCAGGTGAACTACGAAGCCCAGGCCGAAGCCTCCCAGGCTCGCGTGGCACAAAAGCCTTACGTCTACCAGACCGATCACTAAGCCCACTTCGCTGTGTTTTGACGGCCCAGCCCTTGCACAGCAAGCGCTGGGCGCTTCTGTTTCTTGAATCTGCATGAGCGAAAGCACCTCCGACACCGCCCAGACCGAGCTTCCGGCTGCAGCCGCCTCGGACAGCCCTGCCCTGATGCCCGAAGTGGTTGATCAGGTAGCACTGGCGCGCCTGTATGGAGAGCCACTGTTCAAACTGCCCCATGATCTGTACATCCCGCCCGATGCGCTGGAAGTGTTCCTGGAAGCGTTTGAAGGTCCGCTGGACTTGCTGCTGTATCTGATCCGCAAACAGAACTTCAACATTCTCGACATCCCGATGCTGGCGGTAACGCAGCAATACCTGCGTTACGTGGACGAGATTCGCAGCCGCAATCTGGAGCTGGCGGCAGAATACCTTTTGATGGCAGCCATGCTCATCGAGATCAAGTCGCGCATGCTGCTGCCTCCCAAGAAAAAGGAAGGCGAGGAAGAGGCCGAAGACCCGCGGGCCGAGCTGGTGCGTCGCCTGCTCGAATACGAGAAGATGAAACTGGCGGCCCAGCAGATCAACGAGATTCCGCAGTACGGCCGTGATTTTCTGAAGGCCCGCGTCTATATCGAGCAAAGCCTGCAGCCGCGTTTTCCCGATGTGCAGGTGAGCGAGCTGCAAGCCGCCTGGCGCGACATCCTCAAGCGTGCCAAGCTGGTGCAACACCATCGCATCACGCGCGAAGAACTCAGCGTGCGCGAATACATGAGTCAGATTCTCAAACAGTTGCAAGGCAAACGCTTTGTACCGTTTGAAGCCATTTTTGCGCCCGAAAAAGGTCCCACCGTGCTGGTAGTGACCTTTATTGCCCTGCTGGAACTGGGCAAGGAAACCCTGATTGAAATCACCCAGGCCGAAGCCTACGCCCCCATTTACGTGCGCCTGGCTTATCGCCCTGCCTTGGCTGCACAGCCCGAGAGCAGTGAAGACGCAGACGACGTGCTCTTCGAGCGCGATTAGAGCTGCACACTTTCTTTTTTTTGACAGAAACGCGAGCACGCTGGCGGCTGCGTATGACCGCAGTGCTGCGCAATTGGCAGGCAAGGCTTGGCCTGATCCACATTGAACAGGACGTTGCGCTTGACTTGAGTGACCGCAATGGCGGGGGCATTGCACTAAAAGCAACAGTTTTCTGGTTCAGACAAATATTCTTATTTTGCAATATGAAATATTTTGAAGAGCAACGCCAAAAACCCGCCAAAACCACGAATTACAGCGGTAAGTGCATGCAATTGTCTTGACTTTCCGTGCTTCCTCACCCCGCACACCACGCAATTACTGAAAAATAACGGCACATTCACCGACGTTGAAGAAAGCGCCATCAAAACACTCTTAATTTTCATCAAAATTGACAAAACACCATTCAAAATTAACCCAACTCACACTATCTTTCAGCAACCAAATTATTTTCATCACGTAGCGGCAAGCTTGATTTTTTTGTGCTGACAATGAATGGCATTACCCGTTGATTGAGGAGCCAGTTCATGTCTCACACCACGTGCATCACCGTGGCTGCGCAGCCGGTGCAGCTGCACCGTCAAGCTGCACACACCGCCCCATTTGCTGCAGGAACGTCCTGGTCGGTTGAAGCCGTCCAGGCCCTGCTGGAGCTGCCTTTCCTGGAATTGCTGTTTCGTGCCCAGACCGTGCATCGGCTTCACTGGCCCGAAGGCGAGATCGATCTGGCCACGCTGTTGTCCGTCAAGACCGGCGGCTGCCCGGAGAACTGCGGCTACTGCCCGCAGTCGGCAGAGTTCGACACTGGCGTCAAAGCCGAAAAGCTGATGAG
>JAEYRT010000127.1 GCA_023435325.1 Pseudomonadota bacterium
GGCCCAATACAAACTCGGTGGAGCGTCCGCCGATATCCACCACCAGGCGGTTTTCCTGCGAGGCGGGCAACTGGCTGATCACACCGCGGTAAATCAGCGCTGCCTCTTCTTCGCCGGAGATGACTTCGATGGGAAAGCCCAGCAATGCGTTGGCACGTTCCAGAAACACATCGCGGTTGCGGGCTTCGCGCAGGGTTTGTGTGGCCACGGCACGCACGTGTGCGGGGTCAAAACCGCGCAAGCGCTCGCCAAAACGCGCCAGACAGGCCCAGCCGCGCTCCATGGACTCTTGGGTGAGATTGCGGTCGCTGTCCAAGCCATTGCCTTGGCGCACGGTTTCTTTGAGGTACTCCACCCGGTGAATTTGATGGTGTTCGTAGCTGCCGATCTCTAGGCGGAAACTGTTGGAGCCTAGATCTACGGCAGCAAGGGCAATCGCATGGTTCATTGTGAGAATTCAGCTAGCGGCGCAAAGGACGCAGCTTATCAGTCATCGGAGTCTTAGACGCAGAAATTCAGCAGATGTCCAAGCACGCAGGGGTGGCATGCTAGGAAGCTGTCATGACAGGCGCGTGACAAGATTTTGAAGTGGTTGTTTTACGTGCACCAAATTAATTTGTGGATGTCACAGACATGTCATAAACGCTTTTTACATTCACGTCATCAAGTTTTCTTTGACCTTGTCTTTGTGCAACCTAAAGAGGTGCTTCCATGAAAATGTCCATGATGCGTGTGTTGGTGACCGGTGCCCTGGTGTCCGGTGGTTTGCTGAATATGGCTGCAGCACAAGAAGCCACAGGCGCAGGCGCCAGCTTCCCTGCTCCTCTGTATTCCAAGTGGGCCGCTGATTACAACAAGGCCACTGGCGTGAAGATCAACTACCAGTCGGTGGGTTCGAGCGCAGGTATCAAGCAGATTGAAGCCAAAACAGTGGACTTCGGTGCTTCGGATGAGCCTTTGAAAGACGCTGACCTGCAAGCCAAGGGCCTGGTGCAGTTCCCCACAGTGATCGGCGGCATCGTGCCCGTGGTGAACATCAAGGGCATCCAGCCTGGCCAGCTGAAGCTGACCGGCCAGATCCTGGGTGACATCTACCTGGGCAAGATCTCCAACTGGAACGATCCTGCCATCGCAGCGCTGAACCCCGGCGTGCCACTGCCAGATGCCAAGATTTCCCCCGTGCGCCGCGCTGACGGTTCGGGCACCACTTTCGGCTTCACCAACTACCTGAGCAAGGTGAACGCCGAGTGGAAGGAAAAAGTGGGTGAAGGCAAGGCTGTGAACTGGCCCACTGGTGCCGGCGGCAAGGGTAACGAAGGTGTGGCGGCATTCGTTGGCCGCCTGGCCAACTCCATCGGTTACGTGGAGTACGCCTACGTCAAGCAAAACAATCTGACTTTTGCACAGCTGCAAAACAGCGAAGGCAATTTTGTCTCCCCCAACGAAGCCTCTTTCAAGGCTGCAGCAGCAGGTGCCGACTGGAGCAAGAGCTTCTACCAGATCCTGACCGAGCAGCCTGGCAAGGATTCGTGGCCCATCACCAGCGCCACCTTCATCCTGATGCACAAGGTGCAGGACAAGCCTGAACAGGCAGCCACTGCCTTGAAGTTCTTTGACTGGGCTTACAAGAATGGCGATGCAACTGCCAGCGGTCTGGACTATGTACCCATGCCCGACGCCGTCAAGGAGCAAGTCTTCAAGGCTTGGGGTGAAGTCAAAAATGGCGCAGGCCAGCAAGTTTCCTGGAAGTAATCGGCTCCTCGCGTAGCCATATCCTGCCGGACGCATTGGCTTGCGTCTGGCAGGTCTCGTTTTTTGAGAGGTGACCCAAGTGTCCTCATCCATGACAACCATCACAACAAGCGCAGAGGTGCCAAAGCCCCGAACGGCACGCCAGCCTTCGCCGCGTGGTTCTTCGTTTTTGCCTGCGGGGGTGGCAGACCGTTTGTTTGCGTGGTCTGCCAAGGGCGCCGCACTCATCACCCTGGGCTTGTTGCTGGCCATCATGGGCTCCTTGCTGGTCGGTGCCTGGCCTGCCATCAAGGAATATGGTTTAGGCTTTTTCGCCCGCACTGAGTGGGATCCGGTTCAAGACCAGTACGGTGGTCTGGTGATGATTTACGGTACGTTGATGACCTCGCTGATCGCTTTGGTCATTGCTGTGCCGGTGAGTTTCGGGATTGCGCTGTTCCTGACCGAACTGGCTCCCAATTGGCTCAAACGCCCTCTGGGCACTGCCATCGAGTTGCTGGCCGCTGTGCCCTCTATCGTGTATGGCATGTGGGGTCTGATGGTTTTTGGCCCGGTGCTGGCTACCTATGTGCAGCAACCGCTGCAAGACCTTTTTGACGGTGTGCCGTATCTGGGTGCTCTGGTTTCAGGCCCGCCTGTGGGCATCGGTATTTTGTCGGCCGGCATCATCCTGGCCATCATGATCATTCCCTTCATCGCCTCCGTGATGCGCGATGTGTTCGAAGTGACCCCCGCGCTGCTCAAGGAGTCGGCTTACGGGCTGGGCGCAACCACCTGGGAAGTGGTGTGGAAGGTGGTGCTGCCCTATACCAAGGCGGGTGTAGTGGGCGGCATCATGCTGGGTCTGGGCCGCGCTTTGGGTGAAACCATGGCGGTGACTTTCGTGATCGGCAATATGAACCAACTCAACTCCGTCTCCATGTTCGAGGCGGCCAACAGCATTACCTCCGCGCTGGCCAACGAATTTGCCGAAGCGGGTGAAGGCCTGCACCAGGCTTCGCTGATCTATCTGGGTCTGGCGCTGTTCTTCATTACCTTTATCGTGCTGGCGTGCTCCAAGGTGCTGCTCAACCGCCTGCAAAAGAACGAAGGGGCACGCACATGAGTACCTCCAGCCAAAAAATGCTGCAAGCGCAGCAGTTGCAGGACCAGCGCCAGGCCAAGTTTGCGGCGCGCAAGCGTTTGAACCAGGTGGCTCTGGGGCTGTCCCTGGCGGCCATGGCCTTTGGTGTGTTCTGGTTGATCTGGATTTTGTGGGAAACCATCATCCTGGGTGTCGGGGGCCTGAGCGCCTCGCTGTTCACCGAAATGACGCCTCCGCCCAACGAGGCCGGGGGCCTGGCCAATGCCATTTTTGGTTCGTTCGTGATGGTGGCGCTGGCCACTTTCGTGGGCACGCCCATCGGGGTCATGGCTGGCGTCTACCTGGCCGAATATGACAAGAGTGGCTGGTTGGCCGGCATCACGCGGTTTGTCAATGACATCCTGCTTTCGGCCCCCTCGATTGTGATCGGTCTGTTCGTGTATGCCGTGGTGGTGGCCAAGCTCAAGAGCTTCTCTGCCTATGCCGGTATCGTGGCACTGGCCTTGATCGTGATCCCTGTGGTCATCCGCACCACCGAGAACATGCTGACGCTGGTGCCCTCGGCCCTGCGTGAAGCTGCGTATGCCCTGGGTACACCCAAGTGGAAAGTGATTTCCGCCATCACGCTGCGTGCTGCGCGCGCCGGTGTCATCACGGGCGTGCTGCTGGCGGTGGCGCGCATTGCGGGCGAGACCGCACCGCTGCTGTTTACCGCACTGAACAACCAGTTCTGGAATGGTGATCTGTCCAAACCCATGGCCAGCTTGCCCGTGACCATCTTCAAGTTCGCCATGAGCCCCTATGAAAACTGGCAGCAGCTGGCTTGGGCAGGCGTGTTCCTGATTACTTTGGCCGTGCTGGGCCTGAACATCCTGGCCCGTGTGCTCACGCGCCAGAAATAAAGACTGCAAGGATTCGATATGTCGACTGCAACCACGACCCCATCTGCTGCGATTGCACCCATTTCCGGCAGTGCCAAGCTTTCGGTGCGTGACCTGAACTTCTATTACGGCAAGTTCCACGCGCTCAAAAACATCAATCTGCAGATCCCGGAAAACAAGGTCACGGCATTCATCGGCCCTTCGGGCTGTGGCAAGTCCACGCTGCTGCGCACCTTCAACCGCATGTACGAGCTTTACCCCGAACAGCGTGCGGAAGGCGAGATCTTGCTGGATGGCGAGAACCTGCTCACCAGCAAGCAAGACGTGGCGCTGATCCGTGCCAAGGTGGGCATGGTGTTCCAAAAGCCCACGCCGTTTCCCATGTCCATTTACGACAACATTGCCTTTGGCGTGAAGCTGTTTGAAAACCTGGACGCTGTGGACATGGACGAGCGTGTGGAGTGGGCGCTGCGCAAGGCGGCGCTGTGGACCGAAGTCAAGGACAAGCTGCACCAGAGCGGAGCCAGCCTTTCCGGTGGTCAGCAGCAGCGTCTGTGCATTGCGCGCGGCATCGCGATCAAACCCGAAGTGCTGCTGCTCGATGAGCCCTGCTCGGCGCTGGACCCGATTTCCACGGCCAAGATCGAAGAGCTGATTGCGGAACTCAAGAGCGACTACACCGTGGTCATCGTGACGCACAACATGCAGCAGGCCGCCCGCTGCAGCGACTACACCGCCTATATGTATCTGGG
>JAEYRT010000173.1 GCA_023435325.1 Pseudomonadota bacterium
CAGATCTTGCCTTGCAGTTGGCCGCTTTGTTTCCGCACCGTTTTTATCTGGAGTTGCAGCGCGCAGGTCGCCCGGAAGACGAGCGGCTGGTGGTGCAGACCGTGCAGTTGGCAGCGCGCCTGAATCTGCCGGTGGTGGCGACCCATCCCATTCAGTTTTCCAAGCCTGAGGACTTTGAATCCCACGAAACCCGTGTCTGCATTGCGGAAGGCGAGGTGCTGGCCAATCCCAAGCGGGTGAGGCGCTTCAGTCGTGAGCAGTATTTCAAGAATTCCGAGCAGATGGAGACGCTGTTTGCCGATATTCCATCAGCGATAGCAAACACCCTGGAGATTGCGCGCCGCTGCAATATCACCCTGAAACTGGGCACCTACTTTCTGCCCGACTTCCCCGCACCTGGGGGAATGAGCATTGAAGCCTACTTCCGCCAAGCGTCGTATGAAGGGCTGGAAGAGCGTTTGGAGCTGCTGTTTGCAGATGTGACGGAGCGCAATGCCAAGCGCCACGAATACGTGGAGCGTCTGGAATTCGAGCTGGGCATCATCTTGAAGATGGGTTTCCCGGGCTACTTCCTGATCGTGGCGGACTTTATCAACTGGGCCAAGAACAATGGCTGCCCTGTGGGGCCGGGCCGTGGTTCGGGAGCAGGTTCGCTGGTGGCCTATGTGCTCAAGATCACGGACCTGGACCCGATCTACTACAACTTGCTGTTCGAGCGCTTTCTGAACCCGGAGCGCGTCTCCATGCCCGACTTTGACGTGGACTTTTGCCAGGCCAACCGGGATCGCGTGATTGATTACGTGAAGGACCGTTACGGCCGCAATGCGGTGAGTCAGATTGCGACCTTCGGCACCATGGCTGCACGTGCGGTCATCCGTGACGTGGGCCGTGCGATGGACATGAGCTATACCTTTTGTGACGGTATCTCCAAGCTCATTCCCAACAAGCCGGGCCTGCATGTCACGCTCAAATACCCTCCGAATCCCAAGAAGGAAGGGGACAAATACACCTATGCCATCGAGGCAGAGCCCTTGCTGGCGCAACGCATCGAGCAGGAAGAAGATGTCAAGAATCTGATCGAGCTGGCACAAAAGCTCGAAGGCATGACCCGCAACATCGGCATGCACGCCGGCGGCGTGGTGATTGCTCCAGGCAAACTCACGGACTTCTGTCCGCTCTACCAGCAGCCTGGCAGCGACTCGGCCGTGGCCATGCTGGACAAGGACGATGTGGAGCAGATCGGGCTGGTGAAGTTTGACTTCTTGGGCTTGGCAACGCTGACCATTCTGGAAATCGCGCGCGAATTCATCATGAAGCGCCACAAGGGGCAGGAGAACTTCCGCTTCGAAGAGATTCCGCTGGACGACTACCCCACCTACAAGCTGTTCCAAGAGGGCAAGACCGAGGCCGTGTTCCAGTTTGAATCGCGCGGTATGCAGGGCATGCTGCGTGACGCCAAACCTTCGCGCCTCGAAGACCTGATTGCCTTGAACGCCTTGTATCGCCCCGGCCCCATGGACCTGATTCCATCCTTCGTGGCACGTAAACATGGCCGCGAAGAGATTGAATATCCGCATCCTCTGGTGGAAAAGGTGCTCGCCGAGACCTACGGCATCATGGTCTACCAGGAACAGGTGATGCAGACGGCCCAGGTGCTCGGTGGTTACTCGCTCGGTGGCGCAGACTTGCTGCGCCGGGCCATGGGCAAGAAAAAGGTCGAGGAGATGGTCATGCACCGGGGCATCTTCCGTGAAGGTGCTGCCAAGCAGGGCATCAGCCAGGAAAAGGCGGATGAAGTCTTTGACCTGATGGAAAAGTTTGCAGGCTATGGCTTCAACAAGTCGCACGCCGCTGCCTACTCGCTGCTGGCCTATCACACGGCCTGGCTGAAAGTGCATTACACCGCGGAATTCTTCTGCGGGAACATGACTGTGGAAATGGACAACACCGACAAGCTCAAGGTGTTGTTTGAGGATGCGCTGAAGATGGGCATGACGTTTGAGATGCCCGATGTCAATCGCGGCGTCTATCGTTTGGAGCCTGTGACAGACAAAGTCATCCGCTATGGACTCGGTGCCATCAAGGGCACGGGCCAGCAGGCGATTGAAGCCATCGTGGCCGCGCGTGAAGGCAAGGGCGTCGGTCCTGAAGGGCACGTCAAAGGCCCCTTCAAGAGCCTGTTTGACTTTTGCACGCGTGTGGATCGCAGCAAGCTCAACAAGCGCACCCTCGATGCCTTGATCAAGGCGGGCGCCTTTGACAGCATGCACCTGAATCGTGCGGCCCTGGCTGCTTCCATCGATACCGCATTCGAATATGCCAATGCCCAACTGGCCAATGCCAACCAGGGTGGGTTGTTTGACATGATGGGCGAGGATGCCCAGGGCTCCAGCTCGCAGGAACCTCCTCTGGCCGATGTGCTGCCATGGAGCATCAAGGAGCGGCTGACGCAGGAAAAATTGGCTGTGGGCTTTTACATCTCCGGCCATCTGTTCGATGAAGTGGAGCATGAGGTGCGGAACTTCATTCGCACCCCTCTGAGTGAACTCAGTGACAGCCGCGAAACGCAGTTGCTGGCAGGAATCGTGAGCGATTTGCGGGTCATCAATGGCCAGCGCGGCAAACTGTGTCTGTTCAAGCTCGACGACAAATCCACCGTCGTGGAAGCCTCAATTGACGAGGCCACGCTGCAAGCCAACAGCGAATTGCTCAAGGACGATGAATTTGTCGTGCTCAGTGGCCGTGTCCAGCATGACCACTTCAGCGGAGGGCTGCGCATCAAGGCGCAGAACGTGTTCAGCCTGGGCGATGCGCGCTGCCGCTTCGCGCGCTATTTGCAAGTCGATGCGGGCAGCAAGTTGCCCGATGTGCTGCGCATTTTGCGCGAGTTTCCTCCGCAGGAAGAAGCCTCGGAAGCAGGTGTTGTGCAGCGGGGCCTGAAAGTGCGCCTGGGACTGCGCTGCGAAGCTCAGGGGACTACGGCCATGGCCGAGCTTGATCTGGGCGAGCACAACAAGTTCTATCCCAGCGATGCCGCGCTGGCTGCATGGCGTGCGCAAAGCAGCACCGCTGCTTGCCAGATTGTCTGGCGCGGTGCCTGAACAGTGTCACTTCCCGACCGGTAGGACACCACCCCTTGGTGTCCTACAAGAGATATATTGAAACCTCCCTTTGCGGGCCCAAATATCAGCATGAAAAATGAATCTGGGAGCTCGCTAGAATGAAATTCATGGCTACCCCACAAACCCCATTCCGCCCTTCGTTGCCAGACCAGATCACTCATGAAGATGATGGCAATTCGGTCGTCATGGAACGACGGTCACAAAAAGTTGTGCCACCACCGATGTATCAAGTCGTGATGCTCAATGATGACTTCACGCCCATGGAGTTCGTGATTGTGGTCTTGCAGGAATACTTTAGTAAGGACAGGGAACAAGCAACACAAATCATGCTCAAAATCCATCTGGATGGACGAGGAGTATGTGGTGTCTATTCCCGCGATATTGCTGCCACCAAGGTGGAGCAGGTATTGCAAGCTGCACAGCATGCAGGGCATCCCCTGCAGGCCGTGAGCGAACCTATTGAATAAGTGGTGTTCGCCCCGATTTATGAAGACAGTCTCGTAAACCGCAAGCACAAAGGAGTTCATACATGATTGCCCAAGAACTGGAAGTCAGCTTGCACATGGCTTTTGTGGAGGCTCGTCAGCAGCGCCACGAGTTCATCACCGTTGAACATTTGCTGCAAGCGCTGCTGGACAACCCCAGCGCTTCAGACGTGTTGCGTGCGTGTTCAGCCAATCTGGATGATTTGCGCGCATCGCTGAGCAATTTCATCAAGGACAACACACCACAGGTCGCCGGTACCGAAGAGGTCGACACACAGCCCACGCTGGGTTTCCAGCGTGTGATTCAACGCGCCATCATGCATGTGCAGTCCACAGGCAATGGCAAAAAGGAAGTGACCGGCGCGAACGTGCTGGTTGCCATCTTTGGCGAGAAAGACTCGCATGCGGTGTACTACCTGCATCAGCAGGGCGTGACACGCCTGGATGTGGTGAACTACATCGCCCATGGCATTCGCAAGAGTGACCCACCAGAAGCGGCCAAATCCGATGCGCAGATGGAGGGGGAAGAAGCCGCCATGGGCGCTGAGCGCAATGAAAAGGCTTCCCCGCTGGAGCAGTACACCCTCAACCTCAACCAGGCGGCCAAGGAAGGCAAGATCGATCCGCTGATCGGCCGTGAATATGAGGTGGAGCGCACCATCCAGATTCTGTGCCGCCGTCGCAAGAACAATCCATTGCTGGTGGGGGAAGCCGGCGTGGGCAAGACCGCGATTGCGGAAGGTCTGGCCTGGCGCATCACCGAAGGTACGGTGCCCGAGGTGCTGTCTGAAGCCGTGGTGTATTCGCTGGACATGGGCGCCTTGCTCGCAGGCACGAAGTACCGTGGTGATTTCGAGCAGCGTCTCTAAGGCGTGCTCAAGTCCTTGCGCGACAAGCCCAATGCGGTCTTGTTCATCGACGAGATTCACACCCTGATCGGTGCAGGTGCCGCTTCCGGTGGCACGCTGGATGCATCCAATCTGCTCAAGCCTGCGCTTTCCAGCGGACAGCTCAAGTGCATTGGTGCCACCACTTTCACGGAATACCGCGGTATTTTCGAGAAAGATTCGGCCCTGTCCCGTCGCTTCCAGAAAGTGGATGTGGTGGAGCCTTCTGTGCCTGAAACCGTGGAAATCCTCAAGGGTCTGAAGCCCCGCTTTGAAGAGCACCACAAGGTCGAGTACGCTGCCGAAGCCCTGCAGGCTGCGGCGGAGCTGTCTGCCAAATACATCAATGACCGTCACTTGCCCGACAAGGCGATCGACGTGATCGACGAGGCAGGCGCTGCCCAGCGCGTCAAGGCAGAGGCTGATCGCAAGGGCACCATCACCCGTGCCGAAATCGAGGAAATCGTGGCCAAGATTGCACGCATTCCTCCCGCGAACGTCTCTAACGACGACCGCAGCAAGCTGCAGACTCTGGAGCGCGATCTCAAGAGTGTGGTGTTTGGCCAGGACAAGGCACTGGAAGTGCTCTCCAGCGCGGTCAAGATGGCGCGCTCGGGCCTGGGCAAACCGGAAAAGCCGATCGGCTCTTTCCTGTTCAGCGGACCTACGGGCGTGGGCAAGACGGAAGCTGCCAAGCAGCTGGCCTATATCCTGGGCGTGGACCTCATCCGCTTCGACATGTCCGAGTACATGGAGCGCCATGCGGTCAGCCGCCTGATTGGTGCGCCTCCGGGCTATGTGGGCTACGACCAGGGTGGTTTGCTGACGGAAGCAATCACCAAGAAGCCGCATTCGGTGCTGTTGCTCGACGAAATCGAGAAGGCCCATCCCGACATCTTCAACGTGTTGCTGCAGGTCATGGACCACGGCACGCTGACCGACAACAACGGACGCAAGGCCGACTTCCGCAACGTGATCATCATCATGACCACCAATGCGGGTGCGGAAACCATGCAGAAATCGGTCATGGGCTTCACCACCCAGAAGCAGGCGGGCGACGAAATGGCAGACATCAAGCGTCTGTTCACGCCGGAGTTCCGCAATCGTCTGGATGCCATCGTCAGCTTCAGACCCCTCGACGAGCAAATCATCTTGCGCGTGGTGGACAAGTTCCTGTTGCAACTGGAGCAGCAACTGGCCGAGAAGAAGGTGGAAGTCACATTCAGCGACAAGCTGCGCAAGCATCTGGCTGCCAAGGGCTTCGATCCCGCCATGGGCGCGCGCCCCATGCAGCGCCTGATTCAGGACACCATTCGCCGTTCGCTGGCCGACGAACTGCTGTTCGGTCGTCTGGTCAATGGGGGCCGCCTGGAGGTGGAATGGGATGCCCAGGCCAACGAAGGCAAGGGCGACGTGGTCCTCGAGATCTCGCCACTGCCCGATCCGCAGGCCAAGCCTGAGCCCGAACAGGCCACGGCATCCGAGTAAAAAACCGTGATGCGTAAAGCCGACAGCCTACAAGCTGTCGGTTTTTTTTATGCCTGGAGCTTTTGGGCACAACGGCACAAGATAACAAGATACAGTGCGCATGCATAACGAAAAGCAGGAGGAGATGTGGACGTCATAACGCAGTGGTTCACGCGCGAGAACATGATGGTGATCCTGTCCCTGCTGTGGACGGCTTATGTCATCGTTGTCGGCGTCTGGATTTTGCTGCAGCGCCGGGCGCCTGTGGCCACGCTGAGCTGGCTGCTTTCCATGGCCGTGATTCCGGTCCTGGGCCTGGGCATTTATTTTCTTCTGGGGCCACGCCGCCTCAAACGCCAGCGCTTGCGCCGTCTGCGCAGCCGTCGCCGCTCGCGCGTGCGTGGCAGCATTGCACGTCTGAGAGACAAAGTGCCGCAGGCGCCGGAGCGTCTGCACCAGGTCGTCAAGCTGGTCACGGCGTCAACCAACTTCCCGGTGAGTACGGCTGACAGGGTGGAGCTGCTCGTTGGCGGAGCGGCAACCTTTGACAGCATTGTGCAAGCCGTGCGCCAGGCCCGGCACCACATCCATCTGGAGTACTACATTTTCGAGCCGGACCAGACCGGCTTGCGCCTGATCGAAGCCCTGTGCGAGAAGGCGCGCGAAGGGGTGGCCGTGCGCTTGCTGGTGGATGCGCTGGGTTCCAAAAAGCTGTCCAGCAAGTACTACACCCAACTGGAAAAGGCCGGTGGCGAATTTGCGCTGTTTCACCCCACCAAGTTCGGCCGGCGCGTGCGGCCGGTGATCAACTTTCGCTCCCACCGCAAGATCGTCGTCATTGATGGGGCGATTGGTTACACGGGTGGCGTCAATATCACCGATGAAGAGGACAAGCGCATCCTGCCGGAGGCCTACCACGATGTGCACGTGCGTTTGGAAGGTCCGGTGGTCAACTGGCTGCAGACGGTGTTTCTGGAAGACTGGAGCTATGCACTGGATTACAACCGCAAGAACGAGCCCAGCGATCTGGATGCATTGTTGCCAGACCTGCCCGATGGCGATCAGGTGGTGCAGATCATGGCCTCGGGCCCGGACAGCGACATGGAAGCCATCCACCGCGTGCATGTCTCAGCCATCCATGCGGCGCACAAGCGCGTGTGGCTGACCACGCCGTACTTCGTGCCGACGGAAGCGGCCATGCTGGCGCTGACCAACGCTGCATTGCGCGGGGTGGATGTGTGCCTGCTGGTGCCGGAGAAGTCGGACTCCGTGATCGTGACGGCGGCGGCGCGTTCCTATTTCGATGAATTGATCAGCTGTGGCGTCAAGGTATTCGAATACCACAAGAGCATGCTGCACTCCAAGACCATGGTCGTGGATGACATGGTGGGCATCATCGGGACGGCGAATTTCGACAATCGCAGCTTTCGCCTGAACTACGAAGTGTGTGCCGTGGTCTATGGCGATGTCTTTGCTGGCCAGCTCGAACAGCAGTTCCTGGAAGACATCCAGCACGCGCGCCGCGTGGGTTATGCGCGTCCGCAGACTTTCTGGCAGCGTCTGTGGGATTCCATGGCCCGGCTGATGTCTCCGTTGCTGTAAGGGAAACAAATAAAAAAAGAGCTGCCAACGCAGGTATATCAAGTTTTTCAGATGCTTTCATATCGCAAAGCCTTGATATGCAAGCGCGGAAAGCTACATTTTTCATCACTGACTGTGCCGTGCCATTGGTCCACAAGTCGCTGGAAAACGCTGCCGTGCAGGCATACTCTCGTCCATGGCTGAACTCACCTTTCTCTGGCACGACTACGAAACCTTTGGTGCCAACCCTCGTTATGACCGCCCCGCGCAGTTTGCGGCGATTCGCACGGACATGGACCTCAATGAGGTGGGTGAGCCGATCATGCTGTATTGCCAGCCCGCACCAGACTATCTGCCCAGTGCCCAGTCCTGCCTGATCACGGGCATCACACCCCAGCAGTGCCTGCAAGAAGGAGTGCCCGAAGACCGGTTCGCACGCACCATCGAGGCGGCATTCAGCCAGCCCGGTACGGTGGGGGTGGGCTACAACACGATCCGTTTTGACGACGAAGTCACACGCTTCATGTTCTGGCGCAATCTGATCGATCCCTACGCACGCGAGTGGCAAAACGAATGCAGCCGCTGGGATTTGCTGGATGTCGTGCGCATGGTTTATGCGCTGCGCCCGGACGGCATCGTCTGGCCGACCAAGGAAGATGGCAGCCCCTCATTCAAGCTCGAAGACTTGGCCCGTGCCAACGGGCTGGTGCACGAGCAGGCGCACGATGCGCTGAGCGATGTGCGGGCCACGATTGCACTGGCACGCCTGATCAAGCAAAAGCAGCCCAAGCTGTTTGAGTTTGCTCTGGCCCTGCGCAAAAAAGACCGCGTGTTGCACGAGATGGGCCTGCCTGCGCAGCAGGTGGACGCTCGGCCTTTTCTGCATGTCTCGGGCATGATCCGTCCCGAGCGGGGCTGCATTGCCATGATGTGGCCGCTGGCCCAGCACCCGACCAACAAGAACGAGGTCATCTGCTGGGATCTGCATGCCGACCCCGGCGAACTGGCCAGCATTGACGCCGACACGCTGCGCCTGCGCATGTTCACCCGGGCGGCCGATTTGCCCGAAGGCGTGACGCGCTTGCCCATCAAGAGCATCCACATCAACAAGTCGCCCATGGTGGTGCGCAACCTCAAGACCCTGGCGCCTGAGATGGCTGCCAAATGGGGGCTGGATGCCGAGCTGTGCATCCAGCACGCCATCAAGGCGCGTGCGCTGCCGGACATGAGCTTGTTGTGGAAGCAGGTCTACAGCAAGCTCGAAGGCCATGGCCCCCATGATGTGGACCAGGATCTGTACAACGGCTTTGTCGGCCCGGCAGACCGCCGCCGTCTGAACCAGTTGCGCGAGCTGACTCCGCAGGAGCTGGGCGTCGACAAGACCGGCTTTGACGACGCTCGCCTGGCCGAGCTGGTGTTCCGCTGGCGTGCACGCAACTGGCCAGACAGCTTGACGGGTGAAGAGCAAGCGCGCTGGCAGCAGCGCTGTGCAGCCGCTTTGATCGAGGGAGAGGGCGGGGCGCGCACGGCCGAGCAGATGTTTGCCGAGATCGATGCCCTGTCCGAAACCATTGAAGACGAGCGCGCTGAGGACATCCTGGGTGCGCTGTACGACTACGCGGAAACCATCATTCCCGAAGTCTGACCCCTGCCTTTCCCGCCTCAGTCCAGCGAGCGGGGCTGGCCGGCGTTGGCTGGTGTCAGCAGCACATACAGCGCAGGCACCACGACGAAGGCCAGCACCGACACGGAGATCAGGCCGAACATGATGACCAATGTCAGCGGCCGGTAAAACGTGCTGCTGATGGCCAGCGGAATCAGGCCCACGATGGTGGTTATGGCCGTGGTCAGCAAGGGCCGCAGGCGTCGGGCGGCCCCTGCGGCGGCTGCATCGGCAATGTCCATGCCTTCTTGGCGCAGATACAGGTTCATGGTGTCCACCATGATGATGCCGTTGTTGATGGCAATGCCGATCAGCGACACCAGCCCGATCATGGCGAAGAACGAGAAGGTGATGTCAAACGCCCAGAAACCCAGGGCCGAACCGATAATGGCCAGCGGCATGGTGGCAAAAATGATGAAGGCCTGACGGAAGCTGCTGAACAGCAGCACCAGCACGCCCACGACCAGGACCACGGCAATCACCAGCGCCACCAGGGCCGAACCAAAGGTTTCGCTGGTATCGGCCGACTCGCCGCCGATCACATAGCGGTAATTGGCGGGCCAGGACTGCTGCAGGCGCTGCAGCTCTGGCGCCAGCTGGGCCATGATTTCGCCCACGGTGCGCCCTTCGTTCTTGGCCATGACGGTGATGGCGCGTTCGCCATTGACGTGGGAAATCGAGATGGCTGCTTCATCCTGGCGCGGCTGAACGACCTGGCTCAGGGCGATGGAGCGGCCATCATTCGTATAGGCGCGGATTTGCGACAGTTCCTCGATGTTGCGCGGCCCTCCGGCTTCACGCGGGCGACTGGGCCATTCCGTGCCCAGGCGGATGTCGATGTCGTCCGTGCCGTCGGTGGTGACGAACTGGCCGATCACGTCCGAACTGAACGCAATGCGCAACTGTGCAGCCAGCATCTGGTGGTCAAGGCCGAAGAAGTGGGCGGCCTCACGGTCCGGCTGCAGCGCCAGCTGGGGTTTGAGCATGCCAATGTTGTCGCGCACATCCACCACACCGGGCGTGGTGCGCAGCAGCGCCTGCACTTGGCGTGAGAGCTCCTGCAACTGCTGCATGTCACCGCCCAGCAGCTGGATCTCGATGGGGTCGCCTGCGCTGGGGCTGCTGGATTCGGGCACAACCAAGAGCTGGGCGGCAGCCACGCGCTGGCTGAGGTGGTCGGACAGTTCCTGGCGCAGTTCGTCGGCCAGCACGTAGGAATCCGCATCGCGTTCGCTGCGGTCCACAAACATGGCGGAAAAGCCGATGTAGTTCTCTGCCTCCGAGGGCTGCAGATTGGCGGCCATGGAGCCGCTGGCGAACGGGCTTTTCAGCCCCACCAGCTTGACCACGCTGTGGAAATAGGGCTTGCTGCGCAGGATTTCGCCCAGTTCGTCGGCCACCTGCTGGGAGGTGGCCAGCTGTGCCGAAGGCGGCAGCTCCACATTGATGCCCAGGCGCTCGCCATCCGTGGCGGGAAAGAGCTCAATGCGCGCCTGCGTGAAGGCCAGCATGGATAGTGCCAGCAGCAGCACGGCTGCACCGACCCAGAACCAGGATTGTCTGCGGCTGTGGACCACGCGCTGCCGCGTCCATGACTCCAGTGCCTGAACGGTGCGGGCCGTGATGCGGTCGGACGCCCCTTGTTTTCGCTGCTGGGTGTCGCGCTGCTGCTTGCCCAGCAGAAAACGCGACAGCGGCAGGGTGCACAACAGCGCCACAAAGAACGACAGCACCAGGCACACGACGGTGGTCGTCGGCAGCACGCGAATGAATTCACCCACTGTGCCACTGATGGACATCAGCGGGGCCAATGCCAGGATGGTGGTGATCTGTGCCGCAAAAGCCGGCATGCCATAGCGGCTCAGGGTGGCCAGCACGCCCTGGCCAAAGGTTTTGCCTTGGTTGTAGATCTCGTCGTGCAGGCCTTCGAGCAAGATGATGAACACGTCGATGATCATCACCAGCGCAATCACCATGCCGATCACGACCAGTTCGTTGAGCGTATAGCCCAAGAGCCAGATCACCAGCAGCACGCCGGCAAACGTGACGGGTACCGACAGACCGGCCAGAATGGCTTCGCGCCAGGCGATGGTCAGCAGCAGAATCACGAACACGATGCCCATGGTCTGCAAGGCGCTGACGAACACATCGGATAGCGATTGCCAGATCTGCTCGGACTCATCCTGTGTCACCGTGTAGGCCACGCCGCTGGGCCAGGCCGTGTCGGCCTGCATGGCTTGCAGGCTTTTGCGTACTTCTTTAGCCAGCTTGACTGTATCGGCCCCGGGGCTCTTGCGCACCGAAAGCTCCAGCGAATGGTCGAAAACCTCGCCACGCTCGCTGAAAAACGCACGGCTGGTTTCCGTTTCCTGCATGCGGCGCACGGCAGCCACCTCGTCGAGCCGCACGGGGCGTGATGCGCCCAGGCTGTCCAGCCGCGCCACGGGCAGGGCGCGCAGATCATCGATGTCGCGAAACCGGCCTTCCAGACGCACCACGGCACCGATGTCCTCGCTGCGGATCTCGCCAAAAGGCTGCTCCACATTGGCTTGCTGCACGGCATTGCGCACGGCCGCGGGCGACAGCCCCAGTGCCAGCAGGCGGTCAGGCCGGAGCAGGATTTGCACAATCTCCTCGCGTTCGCCGCCGATGTTCACTTCCTTGACACCAGGCACGCGTTCCAACGTGTCGCGGATGCGGCGGGCCTGCTGGTTCATCACGGCGGAACCCACGGTGCCATGCAAGGTGAAAGTGAAGATGGGCCGGTCATCGACCGAGGCCTGGGCAATCGAGGGGCGTTCCACCTCGGACGGCAGCTCGGCTTCGGCATCAGCCACGGCGGCGCGCAGCCGCGTCATGGCATCTTGTGTATCGGCCGAGGCATCAAACTCCACGGAGATGACGGAAAACGAATCAAACGATGCACTGTTGACCGTGCGCACGCCCTCCAGTGTGGTGACTTCATCTTCAATGACTTCCGTAACCTGTTCCTCCATGGTCTGCGGATCGGCTCCTGGCCAGGTCGTGGTGATGGTGGCTTGCGGAATGTCCAGGTCGGGCAGTGATTCCTTGACGAGCTGCGTGTACGCCATCACCCCGCCCAGCACCAGGGTGACGGTCAGCAAAATGCCCAGAATCGGGTTGAGGAACAGAAAACGCATCCAGCCCGGGGCGTTGCGCACCGCCTCGGTTTCCACCGGCGCCGTCGTTTCCGAAATCTGCGGCGCTGTCATGGGGCATTGCCTTCGGGCTCCCCTTGGGGCTGCCCTGGGGGCGCTGCTTGCAGCACGCGGATGGTCTGTCCGTCCTGCAGTGCGGAGCGCCCTTCGGTAATCACCATGTCGCCAGCTTCCACTCCTTCAAGCACGGCCACCAGACTGCCGTCACGTGGGCCCAGTTCAACCCGGCGTTCCACGGCCTTGCCGCTGGCCGGGTCTGCGACAAACACGAAACTCTGGTCGCTGCGATGGCGCACAGCTTCCAGCGGAATGACCAGTGCCTGCTGCATCTGCGGGCGCGCAATCCATACGGCGACAAACTGCCCGTCCTGCAGCCCAGGGTTGGCAGAAGTGCTGTGGACGATGACTTCAAAGGTGCGTGTGTCCGGGTCCAGCGAAGGGCTGATCGCGTGCACCAGGCCCTCGGTGCGGGACTGCAGCTGCTGCGGGTCCTGGTGCTGGCCGTCCAGCGGAGGCTGACCGCCAATGACGGCGCGCGCACCTGTGCTGAGCTGCTGGAATTCATAGGACGGCATGTCCACCCGCACCTCAAAACGTGTGGGATCAATCACCAGGGCAGGCACGGTGCGCAGGGCATTTTGTTCGCTGTTGGTCTGCACGGCGCTGGGCATGAAATAGCGCCCGCGCTCGATGTTCAGGCGCGCCAGCACACCGTTGATGGGGGAAATCAAGCGCGACTCATTCACCCCCAGTTCTGCCTGCGCCACCTGGGCCCGGGCGTGATCACGCGCTGCCTTGGCCTGCTGGGTCTGCACCACGGCCTGATCCAGTTCCTGCTGGGCGGCAGAGCGCTGGGCTATCAGGGTCTCGTAGCGTTGGCGTGTGACTTCGGCCAGCGCCAGATTGGCCTGTGCCTCCTGCAGCGCGGCTTTGGCGGCTTGCAGATCCGCCGTGACGCGTGCGGGGGCCTGATGGGCGATGAGTTGCCCCCGCTGGACCGGGCTGCCCACGCGCAGAGCCGGGTCCACATAGGTCACCATGCCTTGTTGGGTGAAGGTCAGAAACTCACGCTGGCGCGAGCGTGCCGTGCCCTGGCTGTACGTCCAGGCCTGAATGTCGCGGCGTTGCACGGGCACCGCCTGCACGCTGATGGCAGGCGCTGCGGTGGCCGGAGGCGTGGCTGCAGAAGTGGAGTCTGCACCGTCCCTGGCATCACCACAGGCCACGAGCAGAGCGCTGCCGAGTGTGCCAAGCAGAAGAAAGTAGAAAAAACGCAAAGAGGGCATGGCGTGTTTCATGGATGGGCGGCTGGGGTGGAAGGCGGTGCAGGGGCGTCAAAACCGCCGCCGAGCGCCAGGTGAAGCGCCAAGCGGTTGTCCAGCCGGGCCTGGCGGGCGCTGATCTGTGCGCTGCGGCCATCCAGGGCGCGCTGCTGGCTCTCCAGCACATTCAGAAAAGGGTCAATACCCTGGCGATAGCGGTTGTAGGAAATGCGCATGGCCTCTTCGGCCGCCGTGGCTGAATGCTGCAGTGCCATCTCGCGCTGCAGCAAGACGTGGTCAATCGCCAGCGCGGTTTCCACTTCCAGCAGTGCATTCAGCGCGGTTTCGGCATACAGGCCCAGCGCTTCGTCACGCTGGGCGTCCGTGGCCTGCACCTGCGCGCGCAGGCGCCCGCCCTGGAAGATGGGCTGCAGCACACGGCCGGCAATCGACCAGATCAGATGGTTGCTGCTCAGCAGATCGGCCAGTTGCGCCGCTGAAAACCCTGCGGAGCCGCTGAGCGACAGCGCAGGCAGGAATGAGCGCTCAGCCGCCTGCAAGCGATAACCTGCCGCCAGCAATTGCAGCTCGGCGGCACGCACATCGGGGCGACGCGCCAGCAGTTGTGCCGGGACGCCGCTGGCGGGGGTGGACGGTACCTCGGGCAAGTGCTTGGCGGTTGCCAGCTGCCCGGTTGGATACTGGCCCATCAAGGTCTGCAGCTGCCGCAATTGCTGCTCCAGCGCTTCCTGGCGCTGGTGCATGCCCGCACGGGCGGATTCCAGATTGGCGCTGGCCAGCTGCCCATCTGCGGGCGAGGCAATGCCCACATGCACACGGTTGTTGATCTGGCGCGCGATTTCACTGAGCGTCTGCACTGTGCGCTGCGACAGCTCCAGCTGTGCCCGGGCATGCACGGTTTGGAGATACAGGCGTGCCACCTGCGCCGCGATCGACTGGCGCACGGCGCGCAACTGTTCGCTGCTGGCCAGCCACTGGGCTTGCGCTGCAGCGGACTGGGCGGACAAACGCCCCCACAGATCCAGCTCCCAGCTGATGTCGAGTGTCAGGCTATGGTTGTTGCCGATCACGGGGGTGGGGCTGCCGTCAAGACCAGGCAGGCTTTGCCGCTGGCGCGCCGAGCCTGCGCCGAGGCTGACTTGCGGCAGACGGTCTGCCGCACTGATGCGGGCCTGGGCAGCGGCCATGCGTTGCTGGGCCAGACTTTGGGCGATGCTGGGGTTGCCGCTCAGGGCTTGTTCCACCAAGGCATTGAGCTGTGCGTCTCCCAGACTCTCCCACCAGCGCCCGGCAGGGCTCCAGTGGTCGTTGCTCGTGCCTTGGGTGAAACGCTCAGGCAGGTGAAAGTCCAGCTGTGGGGCCGCAGGCGGCGCTGTGGTACAGGCGCTGACGGTCATGGCCAGCAGCATGGCCGCACAGCTGCGGCGCCAGCGTGACAAAGGCAGGGCAGTTGGCAAAAGGGGTTGCATGCACCATCTTTCTTGTGGATCAGGCGCGGCACCTGTCTCCCGCAGTGGGCCGCGCGGCGATGCATGCATTGTTTGCAGACCGGCCCTGGGTCTGCGTAGGACAGCGAGGCGGTTTCCCGTCAACCACGCTTGTAACAAGGGCCAGTGGTGAGGAATAAGAAAACCATAGCTGGCAGCGCTGGATACACAATGATTTCAAATACAAAAGTATCTGTAATGCTTATGTCTCAAACGTTGGCTGCTTCACTTTCAGAAGCCGCAAAAAACAAAAAAGGAGGACTGCGCCTCCTTTTCATGATGTGCAGCGTGCTGCCTTAGGCGGCAACAGGTTCTGCCATTCCCTGGTGCCGCAGCAAGGCATCCAGCTGTGGCTCGCGGCCGCGGAAGGCCTTGAAGTTCTCCATGGCACTGCGGCTGCCGCCCATCTCCAGGATATTGTGCAGGTATTTCTGCGCAGTCTCCAGGCTGGGGCTGCCATCCGCGCCCTGGGTTTCTTCAAAGGCGGCGTAAGCATCGGCGCTCAGGACTTCGGCCCACTTGTAGCTGTAGTAGCCTGCCGCATAGCCGCCGGCAAAGATGTGGCTGAAGGTGTTGGTGGAGCGGTTGTATTCGGTGGTGGGCAGCACCGCCACTTCATCGCGCACCTGCTTGAGCAGGGCCATGTAGTCACCATCCTGGGCAGCGCCCGAATGCAGCAGCATGTCGAACAGCGCAAACTCGATCTGGCGCAGCGTGCCCATGCCGGCCTGGAAGTTCTTGGCGGCGATCATCTTGTCGTACAGCGCACGGGGCAGTGGCTCGCCCGTGTCGACGTGCGAGGTCATGTGGCGCAGCACATCCCACTCCCAGCAGAAGTTTTCCATGAACTGGCTGGGCAGTTCCACCGCATCCCACTCGACGCCGTTGATGCCGGAGACATCGCGCTCGTCCACCTGCGTGAGCATGTGGTGCAGGGCGTGGCCGGATTCGTGGAAGAGGGTGATCACATCGTCGTGCGTGAGCAGGGCAGGCTTGCCATCGACCCCATCGGCAAAGTTGCAGACCATGTGCGCCACAGGCGTTTGCAAAGTGCCGTTATCGGGGCGCAACCAGCGGCTGCGGACATCGTCCATCCACGCTCCGCCACGCTTGCCTGTGCGTGCCGGCTGATCCAGATAGAACTGACCAATCACCTGCCCCTTGCGCTCCAGGCGGTAGAACAGCACGTCCCGGTTCCAGACGGCGGCCTGGTCCTTGACGATCTTCACGTCAAACAGGCTCTCGATGATCTTGAACAGACCGGCGAGCACCTTGGGCGCCGTGAAGTACTGCTTGACCTCCTGCTCGCTGAAGGAATAACGCGCTTCCTTGAGTTTTTCGGAGATATAGGTCCAGTCCCAGGGCTGCGGATCGGTGATGCCCAGCTCCTTGGCCGCGAATTCGCGCAGGTCGGCCACGTCCTTTTCGGCGTAGGGACGTGCGCGCTGGGCCAGGCCACGCACGAAGTCGATGACCTGCTGGGGCGAATCGGCCATCTTGGGCACCAGCGAAACTTCGGCAAAGTTCTGGTAGCCCAGCAATTGGGCCTCTTCCTGACGCAGCGCCAGGATTTCCTTGATGATGGCGGCGTTGTCGTACTTGACCAGATCGCCTTCGGCCTGGTCAGAAGCACGCGTGACATAAGCGCGGTAGATCTTCTCGCGCAGCGCAGCTCGGTGGGCAAACTGCATCACGGGCAGGTACGAAGGAAGCTTCAACGTCAGCTTGTAGCCTGCTTTGCCATCGGCCTCGGCAGCCGCCTTGGCAGCTTGCTGCACATCAGCCGGCACGCCATCCAACTCTTCGGCGCTGGCGTAGTAGCTCCAGCCATCGGTGGCATCCAGCGTGTTTTCGCTGAACTTCTGGGCCAGCTCGGCGCTGCGCTCCTGAATCTTGGCAAAGCGCTCGCGGGCTTCGCCTTGCAGCTCGGCACCCGACAGCACAAAACCGCGCAACGAATTGGCGTGGGCCTTCTTCTGCGCGGGGATGAGACTGTCTGCATCAATGGCCTTGTATTTGGCATACAGGCGCTCGTCGGCGCCGAGCTTGGTCCAGAACTCGGTGACCTTGGGCAGCGCCTCGTTATAGGCTGCGCGCAGCTCGGGGCTGTCGGCCACGCTGGAGAGGTGGCTCACGGCGCCCCAGGCCGAACTCAGTTTTTCGGTGGCAACGTCCAGTACCTGGGCGATGGCACCCCACTGTGCGGGGAAGTCCGGTGCAGTGACCGTCTCCAACGCAGCGCTGGCACGCGCAATCAGGGTATCGATGGCAGGGCCGACGTCCGCAGGTGTGATGCGGTCAAACAGCGGCAAGCTGGAGGGTTCAAGCAATGCATTGGTCATAGCAGCCATTTTGCGCCAACTGCGCAGCTTTCAAGTGGATGGGTATAACTATTGTCCTGATAGCTGCTTGCGCTTGTCATTGCTGGATTTCCAAGGCTTTTATATTGGAAAATCCCTTCAGGTAAGCGTGAGCAGCTATAAAAAAACCTCCAACAGCCTACAGACTGTGGAGGTTGTGAGCATCAGACAATGCCGCCTTGCTGGTTCATCGGGCCGCGGCTGTGCGTTCGGCAGCTTCCATGGTGTTGACCAGCAGCATGGTGATGGTCATGGGGCCGACGCCGCCGGGCACGGGGGTGATGTAGCCTGCCACTTCCTTGCAGCCGTCATAGTCCACGTCGCCACACAGCTTGCCTTCGGCGTTGCGGTTCATGCCTACGTCAATCACCACGGCACCGGGCTTGATCATGTCGGCGGTCAGCACGTTCAGCTTGCCCACGGCGGCCACCACGATATCGGCCTGGCGCGTCATGGCAGCCAGATCGGCCGTGCCGCTGTGGCAGATGGTGACGGTGGCATTGGCAGCCAGCAGCATCATGGCCATGGGTTTGCCCACGATGTTGGAGCGGCCAATCACCACGGCATGCTTGCCGCGCAGGTCCTTCATGCCGATGGATTCCAGCATCTTCATGCAGCCGTAGGGGGTGCAGGCCTTAAAGCCCACTTCACCCACCATCAGGGCACCAGCGCTGGCCACGTGGAAAC
>JAEYRT010000223.1 GCA_023435325.1 Pseudomonadota bacterium
CCTTACATGTTGCAAAGCTTAGTGCTTGACGCGACTGCGGATTTCAGGGATGGCTTTTTGCAGGTAGTACACCATCGACCATACCGTCAGCACCGCTGCCACCCAGATCAGCACCTGCCCCCACAAACGGGTGTCGATCAGGTCAAACAGCACGCCATCAAACAGCAGGAAGGGGATGGCCACCATCTGCACCGTGGTCTTGACCTTGCCGATCATGTGCACCGCCACGCTCTTGCTCGCACCGATCTGGGCCATCCACTCGCGCAACGCCGAAATGGCAATCTCACGCCCGATGATGATCAGCGCCACAAAAACGTCAGCGCGCTGCAGATGCACGAGGACAAGCAAGGAAGCACAGACCAGGAACTTGTCCGCCACCGGATCCAAAAAGGCGCCAAATGACGAAGTCTGGTTCAAACGCCGCGCCAGGAAGCCGTCCAGCCAGTCCGTGGCAGCGAACACGATGAACATCAACGCAGCAAGCAAGTTGCGTGTTTCGGGCGCCAGTGGCGCGTAGAACACCCCAACAATCAAGGGGATCGCGACAATGCGCGTCCAGGTCATCAAGGTGGGAATGGTGAAGAACATGGAGCGATTGTGTCACGGCTGGCGGGGTTTGCATGCAAGCCTGATGCTGGCAAACAGCATCCCCCCGAAGACCCTCAGCGCAGCGCCCGGTAGATGTCTTCTGCCAGGCTCATGGAAATGCCATCCACCGTCATCAGATCTTCCACACTGGCACTGGCTACACCACGCACGCCACCAAAGCGTTGCAGCAGCCGTGCACGACGCTTGGGCCCCACGCCGGGAATTTCTTCCAGACTGCTTTGTCCGGTGCGCACCTTGGCGCGTTGGGCACGCATGCCGGTGATGGCAAAGCGGTGCGCCTCGTCACGGATCTGCGCAATCAGCATCAGAGCAGCAGAGTCGTGCCCCAGATACACCTTGGGTCTGCCATCGGCAAACACCAGCTCTTCCAGCCCCACTTTGCGGCCCTCGCCTTTTTCCACACCGACGATGCGCGACAAATCCAGCCCCAACTCCATGAAGACTTCCCGCGCCATGCTGACTTGGCCCTTGCCACCATCCACCAGCACCAAATCCGGCAGGCGTGGTGCGCTTTTTTCAGGCTCTGCGCCCCCCGCCGCCTGCAAGGCATCGGCCACCGGCTGGTAGCGACGCGTGAGCACCTGGCGCATGGCAGCGTAGTCATCTCCCGGCGTGATACCGGTGATGTTGAAGCGCCGGTACTCGCTGTTTTGCATCTTGTGATGTTGAAACACCACGCACGACGCCTGTGTGCTCTCGCCTGCCGTGTGCGAGATATCAAAGCATTCGATGGTGAGCTCATCCAGGCGGTCTTGTGGCAAATCCAAAGCTTCGGCCATGGCACGCGTGCGCGCTTGCTGCGAACCTTCTTCCGCCAACAAGCGGGCCAGCTGAATCGCCGCGTTTTGCTGTGCCATCTCCAGCCAGATGCGACGCTGCTCACGTGGCTGGTGGACAGCCACCACTTTGTAGCCCGCTTGCGCAGACAAGGCCTGCATGAGCTGTACATTCACCACTTCACTCACCACCAGAATCGGTGGCGTGGGAACATCAATGTAGTGCTGCGCCAAAAAGGCTTCGAGCACGCGCACTTCCACGGACTGCTGGTTCACCTCATCTTCGGACTCGTACACGCCCATGGCGTCATCAAGTTGCGAGGGAAAGTACGCCCTATCGCCCAAGTGGCGACCTCCACGCACCATCGCCAGATTCACGCAGGCACGGCCACCCTGCACTTTGACGGCGAGGATGTCCACATCCTTGTCATCCGTGGTTTCGATGGCCTGCTGGTGCAGCACTTTGGATAGCGCCGCCATCTGGTTGCGAATTTCTGCCGCCTTTTCAAACTCCAGCTTTTCGGCATGAGCCATCATGCGCACTTCCATGTGCTGCAGCAGGGATTGGGTTTCACCGCGCAGCATGGTTTCGGCATTGCGCACATCGGCTGCGTAGTCCTCGGGACTGATGTGCCCCACACAAGGGGCAGAGCAGCGCTTGATCTGAAACAGCAGGCACGGACGCGAGCGGTTGGCAAAGACCGTGTCTTCACAGGTGCGCAGCCGGAACACTTTCTGCAGCAACTGAATGCTTTCCTTGACAGCCCAGGCGCTGGGATAAGGACCGAAATAGCGATGCTTCTTGTCCGTACTGCCACGGTAATAGGCCAGACGCGGAAAGCACTGGCCTGCAGCCTCGCGCACATCGCCGTCACGTGCTGCCACACCCGTGACTTTCAGATAGGGATAGCTTTTGTCATCCCTGAACAGAATGTTGTATTTGGGGTGCTGGGTCTTGATGAGGTTGTTTTCCAGCAGCAGTGCTTCGGCCTCCGAACGCACCACGGTGGTTTCCAGCTTGACGATCTTGCTGACCATGTGCCCGATGCGGGTGCCGCCATGGTCTTTTTGGAAGTAGCTGCTCACCCGACGCTTCAGATTGCGCGCCTTGCCAACGTAAAGCAGTTGATCCGTCGCATCAAAGTAGCGGTACACCCCCGGCAGCGACGGCAAAGCCGCCACCTGGGCCAGGAGTTCAGGGGAATGCGCAGCAAAAGACATATCCGCATTGTGGCGTGTTGCACAAATCCCGCCTAGGCAGTGCCATTTGCCACAGAACCATAGCTGCCAAGGCTTGTGGGCAACGTGCCAGAGCCATTTTTCATGGATATTGAAGCTGCCGCACTGCAATCACCCATGCCCTTGGGCAGCACCGTGGCTGCGCTACCATCGCCCGCCTTGTTTTGCATTGCTTGAGTTTGCCCAGATGCCTTCCTTCGCCCCCACAGCCAGCCTCCCACGCTGGGACATTTTTTGCCAGGTGATCGATAACTTTGGCGACATTGGTGTGTGCTGGCGTTTGGCTGCCGAGCTGGGGGCACGCGGCGTGCAAGCAACGCTGCGCATGGACGACCCCAGCGCCCTGGCATGGATGGCACCGCAAGGCGCAACCAACGTGCTCGTGACAGGTTATGACGCCGCCTATGCCGCCCACCCGGACATGGTGATTGAAGCCTTTGGCTGCGAAGCACCTGCCGCCTATCTGGGCGCACTCGCGCAGCAGCATGCAGCTTGCGAAGCTGCAGGCAGCCCCAAGCCGGTGCTGGTCAATCTGGAATACCTGTCTGCGGAAGACTATGTGGAGCGCTGCCACCGCCTGCCCTCGCGCATCATGTCAGGTCCGGCCAATGGCATGACACGCTGGTTTTTCTATCCTGGATTTACCGAACGCACAGGCGGACTGATCCGCGAGCACAACCTGGCACAGCGCCAAGCACAGTTCGACCGCAGCGCCTGGCGTGCAGCACATGGCATTGCCGACCATGACTGCGCAATTTCGCTGTTTTGCTATGAGCCTGCTGCCTTGCCCCAGCTTCTCGCATCCCTCCAACAGTCCACCTCGCACTGGTCGCCCCGCCTGCTGGTCACGCCGGGGCGCGCAACGGCCGCCGTGCAAGCCAGCGCACAGGCAGCGGCCATCGAGCCCATCTATCTGCCCACATGCTCACAGACCGCGTTTGATGAAATGCTTTGGGCGTGCGATCTGAACCTGGTGCGCGGCGAAGATTCGCTGGTGCGGGCTTTGTGGGCAGGCCAGCCATTTGTCTGGCATATCTACCCGCAGCACGACAACGCCCACCACGCCAAGCTCGACGCCTTCCTGGATTGGCTGGACGCCCCAGCCAGTCTGCGCCAGTTTCACCATGCCTGGAACGGCATGGCGGTACCCGATACGCTGCCGCGCATGACCCTGGAATTGCTGGAATCTTGGCGCACATGTACCTTGCAGGCACGCGAGAAATTGCTGGCGCAAAACGATCTGATCGCACAGCTGCAACCGTTCGTGGCTGAAAAAAGCTAAAATCCCCCTTTTGCCTCCCGGGCCTGGCTGTGCGCATGAGCACGACAACGGCTTTTGGGACGGCTCCCGCCGCGGAACATGCGGCAGGCTTTTTCGCTTTGCATGACGGCAAAGTGCCTCGCTTGCCTGCCGTGTAGAGCGGCTCCACCCAACCAGCTAAGCAAGCTATGAAAATCGCTCAAGAAATCCGCGCCGGCAACGTGATCATGTTCGGTAAGGACCCCATGATCGTTCTGAAGACCGAATACGCCCGTGGCGGCCGTGGCGCTGCCACCGTGCGCATGAAGCTCAAGAGCCTGATTGGTAACTTCGGCACAGAAAACGTGTTCAAGGCCGACGACAAGATCGACAACGTGATCTTGGACAAAAAAGAGTGCACCTACTCCTACTTCGCCGATCCCATGTACGTGTGGATGGACGAAGAATTCAACCAGTACGAAGTGGAAGCCGCCAACATGGGCGACGCGCTGAACTACCTGGAAGACGGCATGAGCGCCGAAGTGGTGTTCTACGACGGCAAGGCCATCTCCGTGGAACTGCCCACCATCGTGGTGCGCGAAGTGACTTGGACCGAGCCTGCAGTCAAGGGTGACACATCCGGCAAGGTGCTCAAGCCTTCCAAGATCGCTACCGACTTCGAAGTGGCCGTGCCTCTGTTCGTGGACCAAGGCGACAAGATCGAAATCGACACCCGCACCGGCGAATACCGCAAGCGCGTGTAATGGCACGGCAGTGTCCAGCACTGCAGCGTCATGAAAAAGGCTTCCTTACGGAAGCCTTTTTTGTTTGTCGCCACATCAAAAAAAATAGCTTCATACGCTTTATACGAAACGATTTCAAATATAAAAGTATCTGAAACCGTTTATTCATGTACGTCAATAGCTCATTTTTTAGATGCTTCTTTATTTATAAAAATTGGCACGCTTTCTGCAGTTAACCGCTTCAAACCACAAGGTTGCACCATTTCAGGAACAGGTTAAACACCGATTCTGAGTTTGGTTGCA
>JAEYRT010000030.1 GCA_023435325.1 Pseudomonadota bacterium
TGCAAATCCTGTGCCAGCGTTGCTCAGTCAGAAACTGCCACTATCGACATATGGCATGCACAGCCATGGTGCTGCTGCACCATATTGGTTGTGCCAGATGTAAAAAAGCCACCAGTGCGGGGGCTAGTGGCAGAAAAGTGGATGGGGTGTCTGGTCTCAGGCAGCTTTCTCGACATGGCCCTGGCGGGTGTACAGAAAGTCGATCACGGCCTTGCGACAGTGCTGGTACTGTGCGTCTTCTGCCAGAGCGACGCGGTTGCGCGGGCGAGACAGGGGAACGTGCAGCACTTCGCCAATGGTCGCCGCCGGGCCGTTGGTCATCATGACAATCTTGTCGGACAGCAGTACGGCTTCATCCACATCGTGCGTGACCATGACCACGGTGCTGTGGGTGCGCGCGACGATCTCGAGCAACTCATCCTGCAGCTTGGCTCGGGTCAGGGCATCCAGTGCACCGAATGGCTCATCCATGAGCAGCACTTGTGGCTCCATGGACAAAGCGCGTGCAATGCCAACACGTTGCTTCATGCCCCCAGAGATTTCTCCGGGACGTTTGCTGGCTGCATGGCTCAGGCCCACGAGTTCAAGCGCTGCATCGGTGCGTGCCTTGAGCTGGGCTTTGTTTTCTGCACGGCCAAAGACACGCTCCACCGCCAGGTAGACATTGGCATGGCAGCTCAGCCATGGCAGCAGCGAATGGTTTTGAAATACCACTGCCCGCTCCGGGCCGGGGCCTTTGATTTCACGGTTGGCGCACAGCAGCACACCTTCAGTGGGGGAGGTCAGGCCTGCAATCAGATTCAGCAACGTGGATTTGCCACAGCCTGAGTGGCCAATCAGGCTCACGAATTCACCTTTCCGGATGCTGAGATCAATGTTGCGCAGCGCAGGGAAAAGGCCCTTGGAAGTCTGGAACGTTTGAGCAACGCCTTGTATTTGGATGAATTTTTCACTCATGCCTGCACCTCTTCATACGTGAATGCGGAAGCCAGGCGCACCAGCGCCCATTCCAGAAGCAACCCGACCATGCCAATCACAAAGATGGCAATGATGATGTTGGTGACATTGAGGTTGTTCCACTCATCCCACACCCAGAAGCCGATGCCCACTCCGCCGGTGAGCATTTCCGCAGCCACGATCACCAGCCAGGCCGTGCCCACAGCCAGGCGCACGCCAGTCAGGAGGTAAGGCAGCACAGCCGGGAACAGGATGGTGGTGGCAATCTTCCACTCAGAGAGATTCAGCACTCGTGCCACGTTCATATAGTCCTGCGGTACGCGCTGCACGCCCACCGCGGTGTTGATGACCATGGGCCATATGGAGCAGATGAAGATGGTCCAGATGGCTGCAGGGTTCGCCCCCTGGAACACCAGCAGGCCGATGGGCAGCCAGGCCAGAGGAGAAACCGGACGCAGCAGGCTGATCAAAGGGTTGCACATGCGCGAGAGAAACTCGAAACGCCCAATCACAAAGCCCAATGGAATGCCGACCAGTGCAGCCAGGCCAAAGCCCAGCGCAACGCGCTGCAAAGAAGACAGCACGTTCCAGCCTACGCCTTGGTCGTTGGGGCCGTTGCGGTAGAACGGGTCACTGAAGACTTCCACAGCTTGGGCAAAGGTCGCCTGGGGTGTGGGAATGGCTTGTTCGGTACTGCTGGAAACCAGTGACCACAGTCCCACCATCAGTGCCAGGCCCAGCAAGGGCGGCAACACTTTGCCAGCCCAGTGTCGCAGGCTGGGCAGGGCTGATGGTTGGGGGACCGCTGTTGGGTGCTTCACAGGCTGTGCGGTGCTTGTCGTGTCAACATGAGGCGCAGCGGTGCGGGCGGCAGGCTGCGAGTGTGGTGTGTCGTGGAATACGGCGCTAACCATGTTGATACTCCTTACACCTTGATGGCAAAACTATCGGCATATTGGGCAGGCGCTGTGCCATCCCAGACTTTGCCGTCCATGAGCTTGCTGCTGCGCATGGGGGTGGAGGGCACTGTGATGTGCAACTGTGACGCTGCCTGCTGATACAGCTCGATCTGGTTGATTTGCTGGGCCACCGCCAGATAGTCGGGATGTTCTTTGAGCAATCCCCATCGCTTGAGCTGGGTCAGGAACCACATACCGTCGGACAGGTAAGGGAAGTTGACTGCTCCATCACTGAAGAATTTCATATGGTTCGGGTCGTCCCAGGTCTTGCCCAGACCGTTCTGGTAACGGCCCAGAATGCGCTGGTTGATGGCATCCACGCGGGTGTTGACATAGGCCTTGTCGGCAATGGTTTCAGCCATCTTTACCTTGTTTGGCAGGCTGGCATCAATCCAGCGGCTGGCTTCCAGGACTGCCATCATCACGGCGCGTGCCGTGTTGGGGTTTTGCTTTACAAAGTCACCGGTGGCGCCGAGCACTTTCTCCGGATGGTCTTTCCAGATGTCCTGACTGGTGATGGCCGTAATGCCAATTCTGTCCATGATGGTGCGATGGTTCCAGGGCTCACCCACGCAATAACCGTCCATATTGCCCACTCGCATATTGGCCACCATTTGAGGAGGGGGCACGGTAATGACCTTGGCATCCTTGAATGGATTGATGCCTGCGCTGGCCAGCCAGTAATACAGCCACATGGCATGGGTGCCTGTGGGGAAGGTTTGGGCAAAGGTGTAATCGCGCTTTTCGCTGGCCATGAGTTTGGCCAAGCTGGGGCCGTCCACTGCACCTTTATCAGCCAATTTCTTCGACAAGCTGATGGCCTGGCCATTGTGGTTGAGCGTCATCAGCGCGGCCATGTCTTTCTTGGGGCCACCCACGCCCAGTTGCAGCCCATAAAGCATGCCATAGAGCACATGGGCAAAGTCCAGATCACCGTTGACCAGCTTGTCGCGTACACCGGCCCAGCTGGCTTCCTTGGTGGGAATGATCTTGACGCCATACTTCTGATCGAAGCCCAGAACCGATGCCATGACCACACTGGCACAGTCGGTGAGTGGAATGAAGCCGATTTTGACTTCCTTTTTTTCTGGTGCGTCAGAGCCGGCGGCCCAGACACCGCAGTGGCCCAGCTGGGTATACAGTGCAGTGCCAGCAGCCAGGCCCGCCGACTGGCGCAGAAAACGGCGGCGTGATGGGGCCGAGGGGGTGGGCGTTGTGGGTTCGGCAGAAATGAGGTGTGCCATGGACCTGCTCCTTCGCTACGTGGGTGCCAGATGTTCAAAACAGATGGTTTGCTGGAAAACACAACGGCGTCCCGATCCGGCCTGCACAGCAGGGGATGGGGACGCCGTTGTCCTGTCTATTGCTTGACTCCAGACCGCCGTTGGCCGGGATTCGGGATCAGGGTATGCACGAAGCATGCCAGTTGTAATGGCACTTAAACGCAGGAGAAGTCCAGGGTGGAGCCTTGCAGTGACCGCCCAAGCGCTGCACATTGGTGCAAACGTGCCGAGCAGTTTCAAGCGCTGGGCTGTGCCAGTAAATCCGCCATGGAAAGCACGGCCTCAGCCACATCGACAATCCTGCGGTTCTGGCTCATGGCCGTTTGGCGCAGCAGCTTGTGCGCCTCGCTTTCGCTGAGTTTCTGGTGGGTCATGAGCACGCCTTTGGCGCGCTCGACCGTCTTGCGCTCGGTCAGAGCCTGGCGCACGCTGTCAAGCTCGTTGCGCATGCTCTGCAGCCGTTGTGACTGCTCCTGCATCACTTGCAGCATGGGCAGTTTGAATGGTGCTGACAATGGACTGTCCCAGTGCGCCGGAGCCGGGCCGGTAAAGAACTCCGGCAGCGTATCTTCGCTGCAGGCAGCCACGGCAGTCGCAGTGTGACTGGCCGGTGCCGAGAGTGAAGCCTGTGCATGGGACAACAGCATCTGGCAATCATGTGTCAACGCTTCTGCCAGCTGTGCTTCAATGCGGTGCATGCCGTCCAGCAGGCTGCTGCAAACATCAAACCACACTTCCCCAAGATCCCGGGACAAGGCACTGCCATCGGTTGCCGTGCAGCCAATACGCCGCAGACGTTCCAGGGTGGTGATGTCTGCACCCGAAGTACAGCATGCCTCCCAGGCCTGCACGAGATCTTCCGGCGCGCATTCCTTGAACACCTGCAAGCAGCGCTCCTGCGATTCGATCAGGTGCAGCCAATGCTGCTGACGCTCGATCTGGCTGATGCCGGCACTGAATGCCGCAGCTCCGGTGGCGCGTTCCTGGCCAGCCAGTTCCTTTCCCTGCATGAAATGGAACATTGCCACCAGCAAGCGGGAAATGCGAGGAGAAGTGGCGCTGTCGGCTGCTTCAAACACCACGGCCAGCAGGCCCGTAATCAGGCGGCTGTAGGCCTGGGTGGCCACACTTGCCGTCAAGGCCAAAGACAGTACCTGCTGCCGCAAGGCCGGCAGGGCATCCAAGCCTTGCAATACATAGGCAATGTGGCTGCATAGCCGGGCGCCCTGACCGCCCTGCAGGCTGTGCACGTCCAGCACATCCAGTGTCTGACGCAGCATCGCAATGTGGTGGTCGCAATCCTGGCGCTGCGCTGTCAGGGCAACGCTGCCACGGCTTCCTTCACTGGCGAGCAAGATGTTGGAGAGTCCTCGTTCCTTCTGGAGTGCATGGATCAGCTCTCCCAGCGCGCGTACCAGGCTGCTTGTGCGCAGTAACTGTTGAAGTTCGTTGATCTCGCACTGGCGTGCAGCATTCAAAAAGTGCAGGGCGTTGTCCATGGCAGATCACAGGCTGAGATTGGCAACTGTTTCTGCAAAATCCGTGCCCTGCATCTAGAGGCAAACCTGTGGTGCCTGACGGCCAAGCTGGAGAAAGGGCGTCAGAGTATCAAGCCAGCTCTGCCAGCTCTGCCAGCTCTGCCAGCGCATGCTGCGTTGGCATGGGCGTGTTGGCGAGAGAGTGCAAAGAAGGAGGAAAGCCACTGGATGTGGAGAGTTCTTTCGCGTTGCGCACCAAAACCGGGCTGCTGGAATGCACCTTGAAGCGCTGCACCAGTGCTTGTAAATGTTGAGAGTGCTCGCGCAGGCTGTGTGCAGCGGCGGCGCTTTGCTCAACCAATGCAGAGTTTTGCTGGGTCATCTGATCCAGAGAGCCTACGGCCTGGCTGACCTGGGTGATGTCATCGCGCTGCTCTGCAGCATGGGTGTTGATGCTGTTCATGACTTCACCGACACGCTGGATGGATTGCACCACCTCGCTCATGGTGCTGCCTGCGTCTTGTACCAGTCGGGCGCCATTGGCAATACGGCCTACAGAGTCCTGAATGAGATGTTTGATCTCCTTGGCAGCCTGGGCGCTACGCTGGGCCAGGCTGCGCACTTCGGCCGCCACTACGGCAAAACCACGGCCCTGGTCACCTGCCCGCGCTGCTTCAACGGCCGCGTTGAGGGCCAGAATGTTCGTCTGAAAAGCGATGCCATCAATCACGCCAATGATGTCGGCAATCTTTTGGCTGTGGTTGTGGATGTCGGTCATGGTGGAAACCACCTCATCGACAACGGCGCCACCACGCTGTGCCACGCCCGAGGCCTGGCTGGCCAACGCCACAGCTTGCTGTGCGCTGCTGGCGGTATCTTGCAGTGTCTGGGTCAGCTGCATCATGGCCGAGGCCGCCTGCTGCAGATGACTGGATGTGATTTCTGTGCGCTGCGACAGATCCTGGTTGCCTGAGGCAATCTCGTGGCTCGCCAAGTTGATGGCGTCGCCGCTTTGGCGCACATCATCAATCATGCTGGACAGGGATTGGCTCATGCGCTGCAGGGATTGCAGCAACTGTCCGAACTCGTCATGACGCTGATGCGCAAACTGCGTGCGGAGATTGCCTTTGGCAATGTGTTCTGCAATGGCATTGGCTTCTTGTAGCGAACGACGGATATTGCCGATGAGCAGGTAAGCCCCGACGGCAATCCCCAGCAGCAGGAACACCATGTTGATCGCCGCAGCCCGTACAACGCCCTGGCGTGCAGCGCCCATATCTGCACGCATCTGTGCAAGTTGCTGCGTCCGCTGTTGCACATAGGTGTTCAGCGCTTGTGTATAGGCATCGGCAGCCTGACGGAAACTGCTGCGTGCGGTCTGCCGGGCCGCTTCAGTCTGTCCGCTGGCTTTGAGTTGCTGTGCTTTGGTGGCCTCGCTCAGCATGGTCTGGCGCAAGGAGCCCAATTCGCGCAACTGGGCTTGCTCCTGCGTGTGGGTACTGCTGCTGAGCAATGCCTGCTGTAGCGCTTCAATGCTGTTGGTGGCGGTGGCGATCTGTGCTTGGAATTCATTCTCGTCTTGCATTTCGGCGCTGATGATGGCGGCCTGGGTGCGAACGATATTGACCTGGGAGAGGGCGCTCCATTGCGCAGCCTGTTCCAGGCGCAAAGAGAGCAGACTGTCCTGTGCATTGAATTTCGCCTGATGTGCGGCGGAGTTGTAACCTGCCAAACCCACGATTACCGTGGCGCCCAACACAATGCTGGCAACGCCAAGCCACAACTTTTTGGTGACGCTGATGTGTTTCATGGCCTTCTTTCCTCGCTTGTGTTCAATGCCCGTCACTTCGTGCTTGGGTTTTTAAAAAAGCACGATCGTTCTAAAGTGGGTAGTTGAATCCAGATGTGTCTTTTTTTGTATTGGTGCATACGCCCATACAAGGCAAGTCATGACATCTTTAGCGTCGTTGTTCACAGGCTGCTCCACATACAGTGCAGGCATTCGCGCCAAACAAGGTCCAGTCGGCGCATACTCGCTGCTTTGAAGCACTGACCCGCATGAACTATGACTTTGCCAGCTGCACCCATCGGCGTTTTTGACAGTGGAATCGGTGGACTGAGCGTGCTGCAGGCCTTGCGCCACGAACTGCCCGGCGAGCACTTTGTCTATCTGGCCGATAGTGCCCATGCGCCTTATGGTGAGCGCGGCGATGCCTTTGTTTCGCAGCGCACGCACGCCATTGCCAGGCATTTGCGCATGCAGCACGGTATCAAAGCCTTGGTGATCGCCTGCAATACGGCTACGGCGGCGGCTGTGGAGTCATTGCGTGAAGCCATGCCTGATGTGCCCATGATCGGCGTGGAACCGGCCATCAAGCCTGCGGCCTTGTCCAGCCAAACGCATCACATCGGGGTGATGGCCACTCGGGGCACGGTGGAGAGTCGGCGTTTCAAGAAGCTGTTGCAAGAGCATGGCCAGCATGTGGCGTTTCATGTCCAGGCTTGCGACGGATTGGCGCGTGCAATTGAACGCAGCACGCAGGAGGCGGACAGCCACGATGGCTGTGATGTGCAGGCACTGTGCGCTGACTACACCCGGGCTTTGGGGCACTTTGGCCTGAAAACCTCAGAGATGGACACCTTGGTTCTTGGCTGCACCCACTATGTTTTTGCCAAGGAAGCGTTGCGTGCGCTGGTGGGGCCTGATGTCCAGCTGATCGATACGGGCGCTGCCGTGGCCCGGCAAACCCGGCGTTTGCTGGCACGTGCCCAGCTGTTGCAGCCTGAACCGGTGGTGCCGGATGCGCAGGCCGTGGCAGGCCCTGCACAAATCCAGTTGATGACGACGGGCCAGTTGCAGGCTTTGCAAGCCGCCGCCGCGCGCTGGCTGCAATTGCCAGCCAGCTGTTGCAGCGCTTCGCAGCTTGCATGAGGAATCACATCTGCTGGCGTTTGCTTTCAAGGCGCCGGCAGATGGGCAGACGCTTATTGGGGGCGTACGCCCGGCAGGAATTCAATGCCGGTGCGCTGGACCAGTTCCGCATAGCTAATGGGTTTGCTCACACGCTCGTCATCGCGGTTGGCTTGCCAGTGTGCCCAGGCCCGGTTGGTCTCCGCGTCATAGACCAGCTTGTACAGATGGGTGGGTACGGCCACTTGGTTGCCACCCACGGTGCTCGGATCTGCCGCAAATACCGGCCCCGTGATGATGAATACATCGCCTTTGGCGCGGCCTGCGTAATTGCGCGTGTCTCTCTCGATGCGCGCCCAGGGGCCGCTGTTTTGCTTGATGGATTGCGGCACCATGTTCGCCAGCGAGAAGCTTTGTGCCATTGCCTGCGCTGTTGGCATGTCACCGGCAGGGGCCATGTGACCGCGTGAGTAACCGGAGTTCCTGTAATCGCTCAGCTCTGCGCGCTCCGCACGCGGCAGGCGTGCATCGGCAAAGAATTTGTTGGTGCGTTTTTCGTCGGCATCCTCAACCAAGGCCTTGTTCATGCGCTGGGCAACAAACAGGGGCGTGCGTGTGTTGCCGTTGTGCATGATGGCAAAAGCGTCATAGCACAGATCACGCAGCTTGGGCTGGGAGGGCAGCACAGGCGGCTGTCCTGCCACAAAAAATTGACGGCAACCTTTGAAATGTTCGCTGACAGCCGCTTGCGAAGGAGCAGATGCCGCATCAGCGCGGCTGGTTGTGGGGGGAGCAGAGGTATTGCCCAGACAGGCGGTCAGCAGGGCTGCACCCAAGGCAGCAGCCAGAGCAGCACGTGCACTGCGTGCTGAAAACTTTTGAAGAATCACGTCAATCCCTTGCCGCCTTTATGGCTGGCGTTCACAAAACAATAGCAAGGGATTGGAGCAGTTTTTGATAAAAGGTTCCGATGAACGGTTTTTTAACCACCGGTCATGCGGATTCAATTGCCATCCAGACTGGCACTCCAGCGGTCGTTCCATTCATGGCGAACGCGATCGATGCTGCGGCGATCACGTTTGCTCGGGCGTCCGTCATGCTGCAAGGCAATGCTGGCAGCAGGCTCTGGTGCCAGGCGGTGCTGTTCGGCCAGGCGTTCACGCTCGGCAATGCTCTCTGCCGTTTCTGCATAGAGCTGCTGTGCCACCGGCGCGGGGCCGCGCACGGGGCTCAAACCCAGCACTTTCACGGTTTTGGGTACATTGCCCTGGCGCAGGGCAATGGTGTCGCCGACGCGAATTTCGCGCGAGGCCTTGGCTGCTGAGGCATTGACTGTCACCCTGCCTTTGCCGATTTGTTCCACGGCCAAGCTGCGGGTTTTGTAAAAGCGTGCAGCCCATAACCATTTGTCCAGCCGCATGGATGCAATTTCACTCATGCATGCATTTTCTCGCGGCGCAAGGAGGGTGCTGCGGAAAAGGATGGCATCCGTTGTGCTGTGCGGGTTTTTACCGGTAGATCGCTAATGGACGAGCGGGATGATGCTTTGCATGCGTCTGCATGGAGCCACGAGCGCTGTCAGGTGGCAGCTAGCAGATGGTTGGGCCCATCTGCTTGATACGAGACAAGGCATTTTCTTGCGGCAATGGCAGTCTGCGCGATGCCAAGGTGCATAAGAACAAGGGAACAAGGGAACAAGGGGAAAACATGGCAGTACGTAAATGTGCAAAGCAGTCTTCAGACTCGGGTCAAGCAGCATTCATCCGCCCATTGAAGCTAAAGAGCCGGTGTGTGCCTGGCTTCGCCGCTGTTGCGAGCCTCTTTCTTGCCCCGGTCGACATGGCCCCACACAGCCTGGCAGGCTGCAACGCACTGTGAAAGCTTGCCGATGGAAGCATTAGCAGCGCTATGGCAGGGTTTGGCCGTGGCAGTGATGCCGGAGCATCTGGCCTGGGCCTTTGCCGGGTGCATATTGGGAACGGCCATGGGCGTATTGCCCGGTTTTGCGCCTTCGGCAGCAATTGCCGTGCTGCTGCCCATGAGCTTTCATGGGGATATCACGGCCACCTTCATCTTCTTCATTGCGATTGCCTGCGGGGGCATGTACGGTGGGTCCACCACCTCCATCTTGCTCAACAGTTCGGGCGAGAGCGCGAGCTTGGTCACTGCCATGGAAGGCAAGCGCATGGCGCTCAATGGGCGCGCCGGGACGGCGCTGGCAACGGCCGCAATAGGCTCCTTTATTGCTGGTAGCCTGGCGAGCGGATTTGTGGTGTGGGCCGGGCCCTGGGTGGCAGACATCGCCAACAGTGTCGGGCCAGCCGAGCTTTTCATGCTGATGGTGATGGCTTTGGGGGCGGTCAGTGCAGCCTTGGGTAAAAGCACGTTGCGTGGGGTCACTGCCCTGTTTGTCGGGATTGCCCTGGCATGTGTGGGCCTGGATGCTGCCAGTGGGGTGGAGCGGCTGACGGCCGGTCAGACATGGCTGCAGGACGGCATGGATGTGGGGCTGATCGCCGTCGGGCTTTTCGTGCTGACCCCGGTGCTGTATGGCGTGATGTACGAAGGCCCGGTGCGCGCCACCCTCCATCCCGTGGGAGCAGTGCGCATGGAGCGCCTGGACTGGAAGCGTTCATGGCGCCCCTGGCTGCGTGGCACCCTGATTGGCACTCCTTTGGGGTGCGTACCTGTAGGCGGAATCGATATGCCCACCTACATCAGCTATGCCTCTGAACGCTATATGGTGCGCGAGCAATATCGCAGCGAGTTCGGGCGCGAAGGCGCCATCGAAGGCGTCGCAGGGCCTGAGGCCGCGAACAATGCCACGGTCACGGCGGCACTGGTGCCCCTGCTTGCCATGGGCATTCCCACCAGCAACACCACGGCGGTCATGCTGGGTGCCTTTCAAAATTACGGCGCTCATCCGGGGCACCAGTGGTTTAGCGTGGGACACGGGCTGGTGTGGGCGCTGATCGCTTCCTTGCTGATTGCCAACCTGATGCTCCTGGTGCTGAACCTGCCCCTGGTGCGGGTGTGGACTGTGCTGCTGCGCTTGCCGCGTCCCCAGTTGCATGCCGCCATGCTGGTGCTGGCGACTGCAGGCGTGTACGGCTTGCGCCAGAGTGTGGAGGATTTGTTGCTGCTGTATGCCGTAGGTCTGGCAGGTGTGGGGATGCGGCGGTTTGACTTTCCGGTCACACCACTTGTCATTGGTCTTGTGCTGGGGCCTCTGGCGGAAATGCAGCTGCACCAGGCTGTGGCGGTAGGCCATGGGAGTCTGACCATCTTTGTCCAGCGGCCTCTGGCTCTGACGTTGCTGATCTTGGTGGTCTTGCTGGTCGTGATGCCGCACCTGCTGCAAGGCTGGGCAAGACGGCGCATGGCCCAGACGCGAAGTTGACGAGAGCGGTGACCCGTTCGGCTTGAAACGGCAGAAAAAAAGGCCTTGAAGAAATTCAAGGCCTTTTGTTTGCACCATGCTGGTTTACTGCAGCAGGGCGGGTTCATCGTGCGATGGTACCGCCTGCGCCGTCTTGCGGCTCAGCGGTGCAGGCGCGGTTTGCGCAAGGACAACGCTGGAGGCTTCGGCAGCGGCGTCAGTGCCGGTCTTGAATGTCGCCACCAGCTTGCTGAGCTCAATGGCTTGGTGGCTGAGGCTGTTGGCCGCTGCGGCGCTTTCTTCCACCAGGGCCGCATTTTGCTGGGTCACCTGATCCAGTTGGGCCACGGCATCGCTGACTTGTCCTGTTCCCAGGCTTTGTTCCTGGCTGGCACTGCTGATTTCCTGGATGAGCGTTGCCACGCTCTGCACCTGGCGCACCACTTCCGAGATGGTGGCACCTGTGTCGCTGACCAGTCGTGTGCCTTCGCTGACTTGGTTCACGCTTTGCTGAATCAGCTGCTTGATTTCCTTGGCGGCCTCGGCGCTGCGGCCTGCCAACGCACGAACTTCGCCTGCCACCACGGCAAAGCCGCGGCCTTGCTCGCCAGCGCGTGCGGCTTCCACTGCCGCATTGAGCGCCAGGATATTGGTCTGGAAGGCAATGCCGTCGATCACGCCGATGATGTCGGCAATCTTGCGCGAACTGGAGGAGATAACTTCCATGGTCTGTGTGACCTGCTCCATGGCCTGCCCACCCTGGGCCGCAGTCTGTGCCGCATCACGTGCCAGCGAGGTGGCTTGCTGGGCGTTGTCCGTGTTGTTGCGCACGGTGGAAGCCAGTTGCTCCATGCTGGCGGCCGTCTGTTGCAGATTGCTGGCCTGCTCTTCGGTGCGCTGCGACAGGTCATGGTTGCCACTGGAGATCTGGTTGGCGCCGGTGGCAATGGATTCGCTGCTGTCGCGGATACGAGTGACAATGCCCAGCAGGTTGTTGTTCATGCTTTGCAGTGCGTGCATCAAGCGGCCCAGCTCGTCCTTGGAAGTGACCTCGATCCGGGAGCTTAAATCGCCTTCGGCCACGGTTTCGGCCAAGCGCACGGCTTCATGGAGGTTGCGCGTAATGGTGCGGATGATGAGCGTCGCACCCAGCAGCGCCAGCACCAGCAGGATGGCCAGACCGCCCCCGGCCAAGATGATGGAGCGCTTCAGCGCAGCCTGGGCTTGCTGATAGGCTTGCTGCGCCATTTCTTCCTGAAGGTTGGAGAGCAGTTGCAAATTGCTTGCCAGCGGGCTGACGCTGGGGAACAGGCGGTATTCAATGAAAGAACCCAGGGCTTCGTGATCCTCGCGTTCAAACAAGCGCAGCAGATCCTCTACCCGTGGCGTGATGGCTTCCAGCAAGGTGCCCACGCGGTCCGCCAGCTCCTTTTCTTTATCCACGATCTCGGTCTGGAGGTAATCGCTCCATGCCTTCTCGATATTGGTTTTGATTTGCAGCAGGTCATCTTTGCCCGAGCTGGCCAAGATTTGCTGGTTGTAGACCTTGTTGCTGATTTCCACCAGCTTGATGCCGTAGCCGTCCGAAATCACCTTCAACTGCTGCATGGGCATGACGCGATTTTCGTAAATATCGGCCAGTCGCTGATTGGCGGCATTGAGTTGCTGCACCAAGCCCGCAGTGATGACAACGGTTAACACCAACAATCCAGCAACCAAAAGCCACAACTTGGCGCGGATGCTGACGTTTTTTATAGCTTGCATGTTTTCTATCCTGGTCTCTACAGAATGTGTGCACTGGCGTTGTTGGAGCCACCAGCATCACCCTTGTGCGTCGTTGCTCTAGATCCGTTCACACCACCTTTTGATACGTCGTTGCTTCGGCCTGCCGTACGTCTTTGTACTGCTTGTGGCTTCGCGTTGGGGCTCAAGCGCAAATCTGTAATTTGCTCGGTGGTGCTGGCGGCTCTTATGGGTCGTGTTGGCAGTTCCTGGTGCAAAGGCTCGCAGCAAATGACTGGCAACTGCTGCTCGGAAAATAATTGTGGCAGATTGTTAATAAAGCAAAAAATGGTAATGCGGCAAGAAAAAGGTGTTTAAGCCCCAATTGCTCATTTTTTTTCAGGAAATTCAGGCAGATGCGTGCATTCCAAAGCCAGGGCATGGATGGCATTCTCTAATGCAGATGCTGGGGTTCTTTAATTGTGTGGGTGCCTGGCGAAAAGCGCTGCGGTTGGCTATCCAGGGCCGTCAGCGTAGAAAAACAAAAGGGCCGCACATTGGGCGTCCCTTTTTGTTGGTGGCGTTTTAATCCGGCATTGAGCAGTGGCCGCCTTGTACGGCCATGCCGGAGCCTGCTGCAATCAGTGGCGCTTCAAAGCGCAGGTCCACGGGTTTGGAGCTGGCGAAGTCCCAGGCCAGAAAGGCAACGAGTAACACCCAGAAGGTGGTGCGCAGCACGAAAGCTTGTGTCATGGTGTGCGTCCTTTCTTAAAAGCCAAAGTGTCGGCGGATGCGCAGGCCGAACAGCGTGCCGGCAAATGCCAGAGGCACCCAGATCCAGCCGTGGATGGAGCCGGTGGAGATGCCCGAGAACATCGCCCCTACGTTGCAGCCAAAAGCCAGGCGCGAGCTGTAACCCAGTACCAAACCGGCCGCCAGTGCCACCACCCATTGCTTGCCGGTCAAGGGCGCGGACGCCGCGGGTTTGGCCGCGCTGATCCACAGGGCCCCCGCCAAAATGCCGATGTTGGTGATGGACGTCACGTCCAGCAGCACAGTTTCGGTCAGGCGTGCGGCGTTGCCGGGCTGGCTCCAGAACCAGGTGCTGCCTACATCCATGGCGCCAGTGGCATTGGCGATTTTGGCTGCCCACAGGCCGAAGCCGTAGACCACGCCCCAGGGCTGGCCGGCAATCACCAGATTCAGTGTGGCCAGCAGGGCCAGCAGCACGGCGCCCACCAGCCACTTGCGCACAAACAGCGGTTGGGGCTGACGACCCGCCTTGAGATTGGCGCGCTTGCAGTACAGGCTCACACCTGCGGCCACCAGCGCCAAAGCGGTCAGAGTGGCGGCCAGCGCCACGTCCCAACCCCATTCGGTCACCAGCCCCACGGGTTGGGTACGGCCCAGATCCAGCCACCAGCCCAGGTGCACGCTGCCCAAAAAGCTGCCGATGGCAAACACGGGCAGGATGGCTGCATTCATGGGAATGCCCAATCCGGCCTTGTACAGCGTGCCGCTGCCGCAGCCGTCGGCGATCTGCATGCACAGACCGAAGACGAAAGCGCCAACCAGCAGGCTCACGCTTGGCGGGCCCAGAGCGGCCGTCAGTTCGGGAAAATGGCCCAGCAGCGGCATGGCCAGACAGGCTGCCAGCGCCAGCAAGAGCAGCTGACCGAACACGCCGGAAGGATCCTTGTCTTCCACCAGCATGCGCCAGCCTGTCGTGAAGCCAAAACGTTTCCCTGCCAGCACCGCACCCAGGCCGATGCCGACGGCAAACAGTGCGGCCTGACGCACCGAGACCGACCACAACAGCCAGCCAAAAAATACGGCCATGAGAATGGCCAAAGGTAATCGCTTCATGGGAAGACTGCCTCTCTTGTCAATATTAAAAACAAGAGCTGCTAACGCCTGATACATCTACGTTTCAAATACTTTTATATCTGAAACGCTTGTAAATAAAGCGTCAATAGCTCTCTTTTTATTCTTTGTCAGTTGAACTTGCGTTCCCACCATTGTTTGGTGGCGCGCATGAGTTGCTCGCCGCGGCCGGGCATGTTCTGCATGGCGGGGAAGTCCGCCTGCTGCGTCCAGTCCACCATGGAGCCCGCATACAGCTTCACATTGGGAATGCCCGCCACTTCGCTCATGCCAAACCAGTCGGTTGCGGCCCAGTGGCCGGTGTTGCAGAACGCCACAGCGTCCTGGCCCTCGGGCACATGGATCTGTGCGGCAATTTCCTTGGCTTTGGCTGCCCCCACAAACCTGGTGCTCTTGGGCTCGAACCACTGGTTGAAGTCCAGTTGCACGGCTCCGGGCAAGGTGCCGGCCAGCTTGGCTGCCGGTGCCTGGGTCTTGCCCTGATAGAAAGCGTCGGGGCGGGAATCCACCAGCACGGCATTGCTCAGCTTGATGCTCTGGCTGATCTCTTCGCGTGTGGACAGCCAGGTAGCGTCGAACGTGGGCGCGTAGGTGCTGGGCGTGACCTTGACCGGCTCTTGGGAAAAGGGCAGGCGAGCAGCCTCCCATTCCTTCAAGCCGCCATTGAGGATGGACAGTTCGGTCAGACCCAGCGACTTGAGCGTCCAGTACACGCGAGCCATGGCGCCAAAGTCGGTCGTGTCCTTGCCGTGGGACACCACGACGGCGTGGGTGTCGGCCGTCAGACCCAGCGACTGCACCAGTTGCACCAGTTTGTCGTGATCGGGCAATTCACCGGGATTGGTCGCAGGGCCGCGCCACTGGCCATA
>JAEYRT010000048.1 GCA_023435325.1 Pseudomonadota bacterium
GGCTTGAGGCTGTAGATCCAGCCGCCCGACATCAGCGTGGTGATGATCGAGGCGATATTGATCACCAGCGCAAAAATCACGCAGCCCAGAATGCCCACGATGGCCATGTCGATCAGGCGCTCGACCATCAACTGCGGCACCAGCACGGTCTGTGCGTCAAATGCCAGTTGGTGGCTCATGGCAATGCGCAGGTGCTGCATCAGGGTGGGGCCGCCCACCATCACCACCAAAGAACCCACGCCCAGCACCGCCAGGTGGCCCAGATCGCGCGAGCGCGACGTCTGGCCGTCCTTGCGGGTTTTCTGCAGCTTCCGTTCGGTTGCTGGTAGGGATTTATCTTGGCTGGAGGACATTGCACATGAGAGGGAAAGTCTCATGCATTGTCCGCAAGCTCCCCGAACGCTAAAGCGCGATAAGCGCGGTTCAGGGGGCGCTATTCAAGCGCCATGAGGGGTGCAAGGCGCTGGCAATCTGCTAGAGGTGCAGCAGATGTTCGCAAAAAAGCGAGCGCTTGACGCTCGCTATACAAGGGTTTTAGATATAAAACTATCTGAAGCCATTGAAAAGCAAGCGCTACATGCTCACTTTTTAAAAAGCCTGCTTAGAAGCCCAGGCTGGCGAGCAAATCGTCCACCTGGGACTGGGAGGTCACCACATCCTGCGCATTGGGGTCCACCACGGGCCCTTGCAGCTTGGGGTGTGCAGGCGGCTGGGCATCTGCCTTGGCAGTTTCTGCCGTTGTCGCGCTGCCTGAAGATTCGGCCAGGGCTGCGGCCCACAGGTCGTCTGCCTGGTCGGCCGCCACCACGCTCCCCGTGGCCATGGCTGCCGCCGCGCTGACTTCGCCCTGGTCCAGCAGGGCGCCGCCATGGCTGACCTGGGGCGCGGTTTGCAAGAGCAGTTCCACCAGCTGGTTTTCCAGCGTGCCAGCCAGCGCCACCACTTTGGCAATCACTTGCCCGGTCAGGTCGTGGAAGTCCTGGGCCATCATGATGTCGGTCAACTGGTTGTCCACGATTTCCGTGGCCTTTTCCATGTCTTCCAGGTAATTCATGATGTGGCCCTTTGCCACAGCTGCCACGGGGTCGGCAATCATCGCCTGGCGCATCTTCTTGGTCTGCGCCACGATGTCGGACTGCCTGTCCTTGGCGTCGTCCACGAGGGTCAGCACCTTTTCTGCGGCCTCGCCGGTCAGGCGGGCAATATAGGAAAGGCGGTTTTGCGCATCAGGCAATTCTTCGGCTGTACCACGCAGGCGGTCTGCATAACCCAACTCGCGCAGCGCATCGTGGAGCTGGCGGGTCAGCAAGCCGATCTTGGTGTGAACGTCACCCTGGCTGAAGCCCGCTGGCGCTACGCTGCTGTCAGGTGTTGTCTGATCCATGGCCTTATCCCAAGCCGACCTTCTTCAGAATCAGGTTGACCTTTTCTTCCAAAGTGGCCTTGGTGAAGGGTTTGACGATATAGCCCGCAGCGCCACCCTGGGCGGCAGCCACGATGTCTTCCTTGCGAGCCTCGGCGGTCACCATCAGCACGGGCAGGTGCTTGAGCTTGTCGTCCGACTTGATTTCCGTCAGCAACTGAAAGCCGTTCATATTGGGCATGTTGATGTCCGTGACCACAAAGTCGAACTTGCTGTTGCGCAGCTTGTGCAGGGCCACCACACCGTCTTCGGCTTCATCAGCCTCGGTGAAACCGCTCTCTTTGAGCAGATTGCGCACGATGCGGCGCATGGTGGAGAAGTCGTCAACGATCAAAAAGCGAAGGGCATTGTTAGCCACGAGAGACCCTTTCGGTCAAATATGCACTGAATGGAGCCCGCACCATAGGTGCGGCCTCCGTCCTATTCACAAATTGTCACGGAGTTTGGGGCGCTGGACCAGAGTTTTCCAGCGTTTCCGAGGGTAATTTGCTGTCTTGTGGGGAAGACGCTGCCGATTTGCTCAGCAAACGCTCCTCCGCCTCATGCGTCAGCACCGTGATGGTGATGCGTCGATTCTGTGCGGCCCGCGGATCGTCAGGCAGCAGCAGGTCGCTGGCCGCCAAGCCTACCACGCGGGCCAGTCTGTCACCGGGCATGCCCGCTGCCACCAGTTCGCGGCGCGAGGCATTGGCACGGTCGGTGGACAGTTCCCAGTTGCTATAGCTGCGCTCGCCCATGCCGTAGGGCGCGGCATCGGTGTGCCCGGCCAGGCTGATACGGTTTTCCACGCCGCCCAGCGCCGCACCCACTTCGCGCAGGATGTCGCGCATATAAGGTTTGACCAGGGCGCTGCCAATGTCGAACATGGGGCGGTTCTGGTCATCGACGATCTGGATCTGCAAGCCATCGGGCGTCACATCCATGCGGATTTGCGACTTGTACTCGTTGAGCGTGGCGTTGCTGGAGATCATGGCGTCAATCTTGGCGCGCAGCGCCTTGATGCGCTGGGCATCCTGCTGGGCACGCTGCTGGCGCAGGCTCTTGCGGTTGGTCGAATCCACGTCGGCCTCGGCACGCTTGACCTCGCCATGGATCTTGACCAGGTCATTGCCACCGCCGGGAATGATGCTGGCACTGCTGCCAGAGCTGTCGCCCCCGTTCATGGCCACCTTCAAGGGAGAGTTGAAGTAGGCCGCAATGCCTTGCAGATCGCCTTTGGAGCTGGAGCCCAGCAACCACATCAGCAAGAAGAAGGCCATCATCGCCGTCATGAAGTCGGCATAGGCAATCTTCCAGGCGCCGCCATGGTGACCATGGCGGCCCTTTCTGCTGCGCTTGATGATAATGGGCTGCAGCTTCTTGTCGCTGCTGGCTCCGGCTGCTGCGCCACCGGGCGCGTTAGGGGGCGGCATGGCTTACTTCCTCTTGACGTGCTCTTCCAGCTCCAGGAAGCCTGGGCGCTCGGTCGAATACAGCACCTTGCGGCCGAACTCGATCGCTGTGGGTGGGTTGTAGCCCTGCATGCTGGCAATCAGGGTGCACTTGATGCATTCAAATTCTTTGCTGCCATCCTGGTGGCGTTGTTCGACCAGTCCGGCCAGCGGCTCCACCAGCGCGTAGGCCAGCAAAATGCCCAAGAACGTACCCACCAGCGCCGAGGCAATCATGCCCCCCAGCACCGAGGGCGGCTGGCCCACGGAGCCCATGGTGTTCACCACACCCAGCACCGCCGCCACAATACCGAAGGCCGGCAAGGCGCCCGCCAGGCGCTGCAGGGCCACCACCACGCGGTGCCCTTCACCATGGTGGGCCTCGATCTCGTTTTCCATCAGCGACTCGATCTCGTGCGAGTTCAGATTGCCCGAAACCATCATGCGCAGATAGTCGGTGATGAACTCCACCAGGGCTTGGTCAGCCAGCAGGTCCGGGTACTTCTGGAAAATCTCGGAGTTCTCGGGCTCCTCCACATCCATTTCAATGGCCATCAAGCCTTCCTTGCGGGCTTTTTGCAGCAGGTCATACAGCAGGGCCAGCAAGCCCATGAAGCGGGCCTTGGTGTGTTTGGAGCCTTTGAGTGCCGCCGGAATGGCAGCCATGGTTGCCTTGAGCACCTTGGGCTGATTGCTGACGATAAAGGCGCCAACCGCCGCGCCACCAATGGTGGCCATTTCAAAAGGCAAGGCTTTCGCCAGTACAGCCATGTTGCCGCCGTGCAGGGCGTAAACGCCGAAAACACAGCCGAAGGCGATGAGGTAACCGATGAGGACAAGCATGGGGAAATTGTCAGTGCGAGCGCTTGCTCGTAATAGTGCAAAAAGCGGGGTGATTGTTGTCTACATCGGCACAAAACACACAAGCTGAAGCAGCTTTGTAACCAGGTTGTGTATTTTCATGCAGGCTCCGCAACTGGCGGCGCATTGCATGTCTATCTGCCTGCCTATTCCTGCCTGTAACTAAAAGCCACCCAGGCGCCTGCGCCGCACGCTGTTGCACAAAAAAACAGCATGTAAAAATTTTTTGAAAAATCTGCTCAAGTCTTTGCGGCCTGAGTCGATACAACACACAGCAGGGGAAAACGCCCTGTGAAGGACAGACCCAACGGCAACACATAACAAATGCCGGAAGTCTGAAATTTTGAAGGGGCCGCTGGTTGCACCCACCCATTAACAAAGGGGGCAGCTGGCACAACGAACTGAATTGACGTAGGAGCTACATCATGGCAATGGTCATCAACACCAATCTGGCAACACTGAACGCACAACGCAACTTGGCTGGCTCTGCTGGCAAGCTGGCAACTTCCATGGAGCGCCTGTCCTCCGGTCTGCGTATCAACAGCGCCAAGGATGACGCTGCTGGTCTGGCCATCTCCAGCCGCATGACCACCCAAATCACCGGCTTGAATGTGGCCCAGCGCAATGCCAACGACGGTATTTCTCTGGCGCAAACTGCTGAAGGTGCTTTGTCGACCAT
>JAEYRT010000143.1 GCA_023435325.1 Pseudomonadota bacterium
GGAGGGCTATGAGCCTGCCACACTACACCCGAGCCCAGGAGCTGCCCGCCCTGTTGCAGCAACGCATTGCCATCCTCGATGGTGCGATGGGCACCATGATCCAACGCTTCAAGCTGGGCGAAGCCCAGTACCGCGGCGACGGTTATACCGGCGCGGACGGTGCAGGCGACCGCTTCAAGGACTTTGCGCGTGACGTCAAGGGCAACAACGAGTTGCTTTCCCTGACCCGCCCGGATGTGATCCGCGACATCCACGAAAAATACCTGGCTGCCGGCGCCGACCTGATCGAGACCAACACCTTCGGTGCCACCAGCGTGGCGCAAGAAGACTACGGCATGGCCGATCTGGCGCGTGAGATGAATCTCAAGAGTGCGCAGTTGGCGCGTGCCGCTTGCGACAAGTACAGCGTCAACGGCCGCAAGTGCTATGTGGCCGGTGCTTTGGGCCCCACGCCCAAGACCGCGTCCATCAGCCCCGACGTGAATGACCCCGGCGCGCGCAATGTGGACTTTGAAACCCTGCGCAAAGCCTACTTTGAGCAGACCGTGGCGCTGATCGAAGGCGGTGCGGATGTGATCCTGGTGGAAACCATTTTCGACACGCTCAACGCCAAGGCTGCGTTGTTTGCCGTGGAGGAAGCGTTTGAAGCCACGGGCGAAGTGCTGCCCATCATGATCAGCGGCACGGTGACCGATGCCTCGGGCCGTATCTTGTCGGGCCAGACCGTGACGGCTTTCTGGCACAGCGTGCGCCACAGCAACCCGCTGTCCGTGGGCCTGAATTGCGCGCTGGGTGCCACCTTGATGCGTCCTTACATCCAGGAGCTGGCCAAGGCGGCACCTGACACCTTCATCAGCTGCTATCCCAACGCCGGTCTGCCCAACCCCATGAGCGACACCGGCTTTGACGAAACCCCCGATGTGACCAGTCGCCTGGTGCACGAGTTTGCCGCCGAAGGGCTGGTCAATATTGTGGGGGGCTGCTGCGGCACCACGCCCGACCACATCGGTGCCATTGCCCAGGCCGTCTCCCGGAACAAGGGGCGCCAGCTGTTCTACCCGGCTGAAGCCTGATGTAGCACCGAGCTGGCTTGTGGCGCTGATGGAGAAAGTGCCTGGCGCCTCCCAAATCAAAAAACCTGCTGCATATGCAGCAGGTTTTTTTTGTGCAAGAAAGCAGCGTACCTAGACCACTTGCTTGTCTTTCAGGGCCTGTACCTGTTCGGGATTGAGCTGGAGCACATCGCGGAGGATTTCTTCGGTGTGCTGTCCCAGCGCGGGGGGCGCATAGCGCAGCGTGGGCGGAGTGTCCGACAGGCGCAGCGGGCTGGCCGTGCTGTAGACCGTGTTGATGAACTCTCCTTCAGGAACGTGGCCGTCCGGATAACGCTGCTGCTCCCAGCGCAGTCCGCGTGATTGCACATGCGGATCTGCAAACGCCTGAGCGATGTTGTTGATGGGGCCGCAAGGCACGGCGCGGGATTCCAGCAGGCTGATCCAGTCGGCAGTGGTGCGTGTGCGTGTGAGGTTGGACATGATGTCCACCATTTCCACGCGGTGCACCACCCGGGCGGCGTTGGTGGTGAATTTCGGGTCCTTGTGCCATTCCACGCCCGCAGCTTCGCAAAAGCGTGCGAACTGGCCATCGTTGCCGATGGCGAGCAGCATATTGCCGTCAGCCGTCGGAAAGTCCTGGTAGGGCACGACACTGGGGTGGGTGTTGCCCTGGCGGCCCGGTACATTGCCGGTGTTGTGAAATCCGGCACCCTGGTTGGCCAGAATGGCCAGCGCCACGTCCAGCAAGGCCATGTCAATGTGTTGGCCCTTGCCTGTGTGGTGGCGTGCTTCCAGCGCGCTCAGAATGGCCGTGGTCGCATACATGCCCGTAAACAGGTCGATCACGGCCACACCGACGCGCATGGGGCCGCCACCGGGCTCCTCGTCGGCACGGCCGGTGATGCTCATCAGCCCGCTCATGGCCTGGATCAACAGGTCGTAGCCAGCGCGGGGTGCATATGGGCCGGTATGGCCAAAGCCGGTGACGGAGCAGTAAATCAGGCGTGGGTTCAGGGCCGACAGGCTTTCGTAGTCCAGACCATAGCGTTTGAGGCCTCCGGTCTTGAAGTTCTCCACCACCACGTCGCTTTGCTTGGCCAGCTCGCGTATCAGCGCCTGGCCTTCGGGGGTCGCCATGTCCACGGTGACCGAACGCTTGTTGCGGTTGCAGGCGGCAAAGTAGCAGGCATGCTCTGAGGGCGAACCCTGGGCGTCTGCAAAAAACGGAGGGCCCCAGTGGCGGGTGTCATCCCCTTCACCGGGTTTTTCGATCTTGATGACGTCCGCGCCCATGTCGGCCAGATTTTGCGTGCACCAGGGGCCTGCAAGCACGCGTGAGAGGTCCAGAACGCGCAGGTGCGACAGTGCACCAGTGCGCGGGGCAGAAGAGTGTGGGGTGGCAGAAACAGCAGTCATGGATTCGTCAGAAAAAGCTCACGGCAGGATCGGTGAGAGAGGCGTTCATCCTAGAGAAACCCGCGCCGCCATGGTTTTGCATTTGTGGAAGGTGGGTTTACCCTAGGTTTGCCGATGAATGGTCGTTGGTAGCAGGGCCCTTTCCTACAATGGCTCCATGCCAATGCACTTTGACCTAGTCGACCTGCGCCTGATGAGCAACATCGCGGAAGCCAACAGCATGACGCGGGGCGCAGAGCTTTCTTTCATCTCCTTGCCAGCCGCAAGCACACGCATCAAAAACCTGGAGGACAGCATCGGCACCAAGCTGCTGTACCGCACCAGCCAGGGCGTGACGCTCACGCCCCCGGGTCAGGCATTCGTGACCCACGCACGCATGGTGCTCAGCCAGATCGAGCATTTGCGCGGCGACATGCAGGAATATGTGCGGGGCATCAAGGGGCATTTGCGCGTCTATGCCAACACCACGTCCTTGAGCGAGTTTCTGCCGCCCGTGCTGCGCCGCTTTCTGGGGCGCAATCCGGATGTGAATGTGGACCTGCGCGAGCGTCTGTCGCACGACATCGTGCGTGCCGTGACCGAAGGCCAGACCGACATTGGCATCGTCGCCGGGCTGGTGCGCACCGAGAATCTGGAAACCCTGCCTTACCGCAAAGACCGCCTGGTGCTGGTCGTGCCCAAGGGCCATGCGCTGGATGGCGAAATGCAGATCAATTTTGCCGACACGCTGGACATGGATTACGTCGGCCTGCATGAATCCAGCGCCATCCATGCTTTCCTGCGACAAGCTTCGGAGCAATTGCACAAGCCGATCAAGCTGCGCATCCAGGTCGGCAACTTTGAAACCTCGTGCCGCATGATCGAGTCGGGTGTCGGCATCGGCGTGTTGCCCGAGTCGGCCGCCAGCCGCCATGCCCAGGCCATGGACATCAGCATCGTGCCGCTGGCCGATGTGTGGTCCATCCGGGACATGAAAATTTGCATGCGCAGCATGGAGGCGTTGCCCAGCTTTGCCAAGGATCTCGTGGAAATGCTCGTGGCCGATGCCAACGGCACGCTGGACCAGAGTGAAACCACCCGCACTGCTGAATAAAAAAAGAGCGCTCAAGGTGCGCTCTTTCTAGGTTTCAAAGCGTTTCATTGCTGAAGCGCTTGTCCTGCCTGCCTCAGTCACTCACTTTTTCTCAAGCTCGGTAGGCTTGAG
>JAEYRT010000190.1 GCA_023435325.1 Pseudomonadota bacterium
CATGGGGACGGTGGCAATCAGGCGCTGCATCTGCAGGCCGTGGGTCGCAGCACCCAGAATCATGACGCCCACATGGTTGCCCTGGGCATAGCGCACCAGAGCCTGGGCCACGTCGCTGGCTTCCAGCACGTGAAAACTCAGTCCATGCCCTCGGGTTTCCAGGCCTTGTGCCCACTGTTTCAGACGTGCCAGATGCAGGCGGTGGAGCTGTGTTTCACTGCGGCTGCTGTCGGTCGTGCTGCTGGCCGAGGGAGCAATGACCGTGACCACTGCCAGCCGTGCGCCAGGGCGAGTGGACAAGGAACGCGCCACTGCCTGGCGCAGGCTATAGAGCGTGGCGTCGCTGACATCCTTGTGCGGTACCGCCACCATCAGGATGGGCACTTCACCAATCTGCTGCGAAGGCAGAGGGCTGGGGTGGTATTCCATGCCGGCGGCCTTGATCCAGCGCCGCAGCTTGCCGAACAGGGAAAGGCCATGCAGACGCTTTCCGCGCTGGGTAATAGGCACCTGGTCGGGATTGCCGAGGTCAAAAGCCAGTTCGGCTGCTGTGGCATAGCGCTGTGCGGCTTCAGGCTCCAGACAGCGCAGGATGATTTCCTGCAGCCAGTCCGGTGTGTCGGCACGCAGACTGCGCGGGGGTGTGGGTGCCATCCACATGCGTTGACGCATGCCACCTTCGGTGATCGGGCTGCCGAAAGGCAGCTCGCCCGTGAGCAGTTCGTACATCATGACGCCGATGGCAAAAATGTCGCTGCGCAGGTCGCCGCGCACACCCACGATTTGTTCTGGTGCGATCCAGGCGGGCGAACCCACGGCCTTGCGCAATTCTTCTGCGAGCAGATCAGGGTAATGCGCATGGCAGGACAGGCCAAAGTCCAGCAGCACGGCATTGCCGCTGGGCTGGATCAGGACGTTGCCGGGCTTGAGATCGAGGTGGCAACAGTTTTGCTGGTGCAAGCTGTGTGCGGCCTGTGCCGTGGCCATACCCAGGCGGCATACGGTTTCAATGGGTAATGGACCGGGCTGGTCCAGCCAGTGCTGCAGGGTCTGGCCGGCCATGTGCTCCATCACCAGATAAGGCAGGCGCAACAAGTCGCCAGCGGCCACAAAGCGCGGCACATGCGCGCCGTGCAAATGGGGCAGGATCTGCAGTTCCGTTTCAAAGCTGACAATGTTCTCAGCCCCGTCTCCGGCTGCCATGCGCGGAATTTTCATGACCATGGGAAAGCCGGGTGCAGTCGCTGGCCGCTGGGACTGCGCATAGCGCACGCTGTAGATGTGTGCCATGCCGCCGGCATGGATGCAGCCCTCGATCAGGAAGCCGTCAATGTGGGTGCCGGGGTCGAGCTTTTTCATCGTCCTTGCTCCAGGCGCTGGACAAATGCGGACGGCATGCCACTGCGCTGCACGGCCAGCAGGGCGCTGTTGTAGTCATAAGGCACGCGGTGGAACGTCATGGTGGCAGCCTCGTCGTCATACATGGCATACATGGCGCGCACGTCACCATCGCGTGGCTGGCCGCAAGAGCCCACAATGGCCAGCCACTGGCGGTGCGTAGGCACGGGGATGGGCACGCCAGGCTGGGGGACAAAACGCATGAGCTTGGCCGTAGGGGTGAGGTAATACAGCGACTGCTGATGGACATGGCCGCTGAAGACAAAGCGGATGCCGGGGTCGAGCTCGCTGGCCGCCACCATGCTGCGTTCGGCCATTATGCTGTTCTCCACATAGGGCCAGCGCTCAGGGTGGTGCGCGCTGGCATGCACGAGCAAAACCTGGCCATGTTGCTCCAGCAAGGGCAGCTGTTCCAGAAAGGTGAGGTGTACGGGGGCCAGCTGGGCATGGGTCCACAAAGCACCTTGTTCACCAGTGTGACGGATGCGATCGGGCGGATGCAGGGCCAGGTCGTCGTGGTTGCCCCGGACCACCCAGGCTCCGTCCCGGACGGCCTGCATGATGGTGTCGAGGACGGCATCGGGCGATCCCCCATAGCCCACCATATCCCCCAGAAATGCCCGTTGTGTCGCTCCCTGTGTTTCGGCATGGGCCATGCAGGCTTGCAGGGCTTGCAAGTTGGCGTGGATATCGGAAAACAAAGCCAGTTTCATAGCCAGATATGCTGGCGCCAAAAACTGGCAGCAGGCTTGCAGGATGGCTCAGTGCAAACCCGTGTGTTTTTGTAAAAATATAGCTATCAACGCTGTGTTTTAAGGGATTTCAGATACTTTTTTATCTGAAATCGGCTATAGGTAAGCGTCTGAAGCTATTGTTTCATTGGTTCGGCTCCAGCCTATGTCGACCGCTGGCACACTAGGCCGCCATGAATCCCTGCACACCCGGCCTGACTCAGGCTTGCGAAGACCGCGATTTTGTCCAATGGCACCAAGGCTGTCCCTGGTGTGCGGTCTGGGTGGTGCGTGTGGATGTGCCTGCCATGCAGTCGCTGGTGCATGCGGCGCGCCTGCACCTGGCGGCAGCTCTGTTGCCCCGCTATGAACGTCAGGCCCATGTCACGGTGGCCTATCGCGGCCTGATGGCAGGCACGCAGGCCCATGCTGCTGCCGAGTTTGGTTCAGCCGAATTGCAGCGCGATATTGCCCTTTTGCAAAATGCCTCCGTGCCCCCGCTGGCGGTGCAGGTTCAGGGCGCAGGCAGCTTCACCACCGTGCCGTACTTGGCAGTGCAGGCCGGACAGCCGCTGCTGCAGCTGCATGAGGCGCTCAGCACCCAGGCTTCCTATCCGGGTTGGACCTACGTGCCCCACGTCACTCTGGGTCACTATGCGCGGCAGATGTCCATGGAGCAGGTCCTTGCACAGTTGCAGGCCTGTCTGGGCGACGATGTGCTGTGGCGCACAGTGGCAGATGCTGTGTGGCTGGCCCGATATCGCACGCACGATATTGCCGGAGCCTTGAGTTGGGAGGGGCGTTTTGATCTGCGCACCCGGACTTACCATGCGGCACCGGGCGCGCTGTTGAGTGCGTCTTGAGTCTGGCTCACCGCCAATGGAAGGGCGTGCTGAGGTCGCTCAGGCGACGTTCAGCGTCACGGGGATGTTGCCGCGCGTGGCGTTGGAATAGGGGCAGACCTGGTGGGCATCATCGACCAGTTGCCGGGCCTGCGCTCCGTCTATGCCTGGCAGGTGCACCGTCATGCGCACGGCAATTCCAAAGGCCTGGCCGACAGGCCCCAGATCCACTTCGGCATCCACGGCCACGTCTGGTGGCAGTGACAATTTCTGGCGGGCGGCAACCGCTTTGAGAGCGCCGATAAAACAGGCTGAATAGCCTGCCGCAAACAGCTGCTCGGGATTGGTGCCCGTGCCATTGCCGCCGGGAGCGCTGAGCTGCACGTCCAGTTTGCCATCGCTGGAGCGCGAGGCACCGTCGCGGCCTCCGGTGGTATGGACCTGGGCGGTATAGAGCACCTTGTCGAGTTCTTGCGTCATGGATTTCTCCTTGGGAACGTGAAAACGGCTGCAGCGAGCCAATGCAACGGACAATGTAAGCGCGAGGCTGCAACGGTTGCGTAGGTCGGCATGCCAAAGCACAACGCCAAGCCGCAGGTGTAGCTTGGCGTTGTGTTTGGGTGCAGGCGCACCTGTGTGCTTGTGTACGCATGCCGTGTGTGGCCGGCGGCATGCGCTGTCCTGTCAATAGGTGTAGACGCCCTGACCGGTCTTGCGACCCAGACGGCCGGCGGCCACCATTTCACGCAGCAGGTAGCAGGGGCGGTATTTGCTGTCGCCAAACTCTTCCAGGTAGACCTCCATCACGGCCAGGCACACGTCCAGACCAATCATGTCGGCCAGCGCCAGTGGGCCAATTGGCTGGTTGCAGCCCAGCTTCATGCCGGCATCAATGTCTTCTGCTGTGGCTGTGCCTTCGGACAGCACATAAAAGGCTTCGTTGATCATGGGCACCAGGATGCGGTTGACCACAAAGCCAGGCGCATTCTTGACGGTGATAGGGGTCTTGCCCAGTTTTTCGGACAGGGCCTTGACGGCATCGTGGGTGGCATCGCTGGTTTGCAGACCACGGATGATTTCCACCAGCGCCATCATGGGCACGGGGTTGAAAAAGTGCATGCGGATGAACTTGTCGGCACGTTGGGTGACGGCACCCAGTTTGGTGATGGAAATCGACGAGGTGTTGGTGGCAATCAGCACTTCGGGAGCCAGCAGGCCGTCGAGTTGCTGCAGGATCTTGACCTTGAGATCGTAATTTTCGGTAGCAGCCTCGATCACCAGCTGGGCCTGCTGGAGGTCCTCGTAGCGGGTGGAAGGCTGGATCAGCGACAAGGCTTTGTCTTTGTCTGCAGCCGTGATTTTTTCTTTCTTGATCAGGCGGTCCAGACTGCCGGCCACGGTTGCCAGGCCTTTGTCGACAGCGGCTTGTGAAATATCGACCATCACCACCTTGATGCCTGCCACTGCGCATGCCTGCGCAATGCCGTTGCCCATGGTGCCCGCGCCGACGATACCTACGGTTTGAATGCTCACGATGACTATCTCCCTAGTTAATGTTGGTTTGCGGGGAAGATGGTATCGAAAAACCGGCGGCAACAGCGTAACGTAGGCGGCTTTGACGGGAAGGAGTGCGACGCATGGCTGACACCTTTGACTACGTCGTCATCGGAGCAGGCTCTGCAGGCTGCGTGCTTGCAGGACGGCTGAGCGAAGATGGCAGACACCAGGTATGTGTGCTCGAAGCAGGAGGCAGTGATGCTTCCGCGTTGGTGCAATGTCCGGCAGGCATTGCCGGCATGGGCAGAAACCGGCGCTTGAACTGGGCGATCTCCACCGTGCCGCAGGCCGGTCTGCAAGGGCGCGTCGGTTACCAGCCCAGAGGGAAAGTCGTTGGCGGGTGTAGCTCGGTCAATGCCATGATTTACCTGCGTGGACAGCCCCAGGATTATGACGATTGGGCGGCCATGGGTAATCCGGGCTGGTCCTGGGAAGAGGTCAAGCCGTGGTTTCTCAAGGCGCAACACCAAGAGCGTGGTGCGGACGCCTTCCACGCACAAGGCGGGCCTTTGATTGTGGCGGACTTGCAGCAACCCAACCCCTTGAGCCTGGACTTCGTCGAGGCGGCGGTGCAGGCAGGCCATCTGCGCAACCCGGACTTCAACGGCGCCAGCCAGGAAGGCGCAGGGCTTTATCAGGTCACGCAGAAAGCGGGGGAGCGCTGCAGCGCGGCCAAGGCCTACCTCACGCCGCACTTGCACCGCCGCAACTTGCAGCTGCGCACGGGCGCCCAGGTGCTGCGCATTCTCATGACGGCCACGGAGCAGGGCTTGCGCGCCACGGGGGTGGAATATCTGTGTGCCGGTGTGCGCCACACCGTCTACGCCCGACGTGAAGTGCTGCTCAGCGCAGGCGCGCTGCTGTCACCACACATCCTGATGCTCTCCGGCATCGGCCCCGCGGCGCATCTGCAGTCCGTGGGGGTGCAGGTTGTGCATGCGCTCCCAGGCGTGGGCAGCCATTTGCAGGACCATTTGGATGCCACACTGGTGTTTGATGCACCCGGTCTGACCCAATCGTTTGGCCTGTCTGCCACGGGTGTGGCGCGTATGGCCAAGGGAGTCTGGCAGTGGCATGCGCGCCGCACGGGCATTCTGACCACCAATTTTGCTGAAGCTGGTGCGTTCCTGCGCAGCAGCCCCGAAGCCGTGCGGCCGGATCTCCAGCTGCATTTCGTGATTGGCAAGCTGGCCGACCATGGCCGCAAGACGCTGTGGGGGCATGGTTTTTCCTGTCACGTCTGTGTGCTGCGCCCCCAAAGCCGGGGCACTGTGCGCTTGCGCAGTGCTGATCCCCTGGCGCTGCCTGCCGTGGATCCGAATTTTCTGGCTGTGCCCCAGGACTTGCACGACACCGTGCGCGGCGTGCAGATCGTGCGCCGGATCATGGAACAACCGGCGATGGCCGTGCATGGCGCGCGCGAACTGTCTGCATCAGCAGCTGCGCAGACCCCGGAGGCCGTGGCGCAATGGATACGCAATCACGCAGACACCATCTACCACCCCGTGGGCACCTGCCGCATGGGCCCGGGGCCTATGGATGTGGTGGATAGCCAGCTGTGCGTGCATGGCGTGCTTGGGCTGCGGGTGGTGGATGCGTCCATTTTCCCCCGGCTCATCAGCGGCAACACCAACGCGCCCACCATCATGGTGGCGGAAAAGGCGGCCCATGCCGTGCTGCAAGCCGCGCAGGCCACGCCGCAGCCACCTGTTTCATCGGCCCTGATGTCCTGCGCGTGACCGGGGATGTGGGACTGGCTGGGCACGTCAGCTGTCCTGCATGGGACGCAGTGTTCGTTCCCGCATCAAAGCGTACGACCTTGCAGGGTGCACGCAGGTGCCAGAGGAGGCGGCAGGGGCGAAGTCTGAAAAGACAGCTGCCCACGCCCCTGGCTCTTGGCGGTGTACAGCGCTGCGTCCGCATACTGCAGTAATTGCGTCAGGCTGTAACTGTAATGCGGCATCTGGATGGCGCAACCGGCGCTCAGCTGCAGGCCGAAGCCCAGATCGTGCAGGGACTGGGCTTGCAGAGCTTCGCTCAGGCGCTGGTAAAACTTCTCGACAGTTTCAGTCTGGGCATAGAGCAGCAGGCAAAATTCCTCACCCCCCCAGCGCGAGGCTATTTCGTCGCCGCGCGTGTGTTGCCGCAGGACCTGGGCCAGCAATTGCAGGGCCTGATCACCAATGACATGCCCGTGCTGGTCATTGACCGTCTTGAAGTAGTCGATATCCAGCAAGACCAGGGCCAATGGGATTTTCTGGCGGTGGGCATGCGCCTGCATCTCAGGCGCCTTTTGCAGGAGGGCGTGGCGGTTAGCCAGCCCCGTGAGCTGGTCGGTCATGGCCATGTCACGCAGCTTCTGGTTGGTTTCATCACGCCATGCCACCAGCATGCTCACCAGAAACAAAGTGCCGCATAACTGGGCAATCAACGCAAATACATGGTTGACACTATTGTCTTGGGCAAAGTCCTGCAGCCATGGCGTCCAGCCTGCCAGATAGGCCCGTGTGAACAGCCCTGCAGCCATCAAGATCGAGCAGGCTGCCATCATATAGCGCCATGCGTTGGATACCGTGCGCCGCGGGCGCAGACACATCCAGCCCAGACTGATGATCATGAGCGCATGGCACAGGCTGTACCAGGCCATGCGCCAGGCTGGATGCTGGAACAGCACGGCGAAACCTGCAGGTGCCAGAATGCTCAGGATCAGCAACCAGCGGCGCAGTGGGCGCGGGCCCAGCCACTGCTGCAGTGCCTGCGCCATCTGCCACAGGGCGGCAGAGGCCGCGCAGGTGGCACCCACGCTCAGCACAATGTCCCAGGGTGGGCCACGCACGCGGCTGGCGGACAGGATCAGTGCCCACGCCGCTGCCTGCAATACGAAGTAACGCTGGGCATGCTGTGCAGCGCGACTGATCGGCGAGCCCATCACCAGGGGCAATGCCAGACCCATCACCCCTAAATTGATGGTGATCAAGATGGCCATGGAGGCGAAATCAAGCTGCATCGTGGGCGGGGTCGTAAGTGAAGGGTTTTACTGGAAAGCCACCTCCGCAAAGCTGCGAAGCTTGCGACTGTGCAAGCGTTGTGGACCACCCTCTCGCAGCAATTCAATGGCGCGCATGCCGATGCGCAGGTGCTGGTCTACACGCTCACGATAGAAGTGATTGGCCATGCCAGGCAGTTTGATCTCACCGTGCAAGGGCTTATCACTCACGCATAACAGTGTGCCGTAAGGCACACGAAAACGGAAACCATTTGCTGCAATTGTTGCGCTTTCCATATCCAGTGCCACTGCACGGCTCTGGCTGAAACGCCGCTGCGGCAGGTTGTCGGGCAGCAGTTCCCAGTTGCGGTTGTCGGTGCTGGCAACCGTGCCAGTACGCATGATGCGCTTGAGGTCGTCTTCTGAGACTTGGGCCACATCGGCTACCGCCTGCTGCAAGGCCTGCTGGATTTCGGCCAGCGCAGGAATCGGCACCCACAGCGGCAATTCTTCGTCCAGCACATGGTCTTCCCGCACATAGGCATGGGCCAGCACATAGTCACCCAGACGCTGGCTGTTGCGCAGGCCAGCGCAGTGGCCCAGCATCATCCAGGCATGCGGGCGCAGCACGGCAATGTGGTCGGTGATGGTTTTGGCATTGGATGGCCCCACACCGATATTCACCATGGTGATGCCGCTGCGGTCTTGGCGCACCAGGTGGTAGGCTGGCATTTGCGGCAGGCGTGGCGGTACCGTGCCCAGGGCGTCGTCTGCCTGTTCGGCCAGACCGGTGCGGCGTGTCACCACGTTGCCGGGTTCGATGAAAGCCACATATTCACTCTCGGCGTTGGCCATTTCGGCATGTCCCAGGCGAATGAACTCATCGATGTAGAACTGGTAATTGGTGAACAGCACATAGTTTTGGAACCACTCGGGTGCCGTGCCCGTGTAGTGGCGCAGACGGTGCAGGGAGTAGTCAATGCGCGGCGCCGTGAACAGCGACAGCGGGAGCGCACCACCGGGCTGCGGCTGCCAGGTGCCATTGGCAATGCCATCATCCATGGCGGCCAGATCCGGCAGATCAAACGCCTCGCGCATCATCTGCCTGCGCAGCGCATCCATGCTGCCTTCGACATGATCGTTGTCGGCAAACGAAAAGTGCACGGGAATAGGCTGCGTGCTCAGTCCCACTTCGAACTGCACGCTGTGGTTGCGCTCCAGCAGTGACAGCTGCGTGTGCAGATAGTGCTCAAACAGGTCGGGGCGCGTGATGGTGGTTTCATAGACGCCAGGGTGGTCCAGAAAACCGTAAGCCAGTCGCGTATCAGGGCGGCGCACACTGTGCGCCTGAATGCGCAGCAGTGGATACCAGGCACGTGCAGGCTGCGTAAAGTCGTGGCCTTCGACATAGCGCAGCATGGCTTGGCGCAGGTGCTGGATTTGTTGCTCATACAGCGTCTGCAGATGCCGGACCGCATCGGCAGCATGCGAAAACACCACCGTGGCGGCAGTGTGCGAAGCAGCGGGTGTGGATGTGTAATGCATGACGCATTGTGGCGCACGTGTTTGACAATGCGGTGGCGGGCTGTGCCGGGTGCCCCACAGGCCCATGGCGTTGAGTGTGGTGATGAAAAACAGGAGCGACTTGCGCTTTATCTACCTTGTTTTTAATATGATTTATATTTGAAAATAAGTGTTTGCAAGCGCAAGCAGCTATCAAACTTCATTCAGACAAGCATGATTACCGTATTGCAGCGTGTGCGCCAGGCGCGCGTGGAAATTGAAGGCCACATCAGCGGACAGATCGGGCAAGGCCTGCTGGTGCTGGTGTGCGCCGAGCAGGGCGACACCGAGAAGGAAGCCGATAAATTGCTGGCCAAGCTGCTCAAGCTGCGCATCTTCAGCGATGAAGCCGGCAAGATGAACCGCAGCGTGCATGATGTGGGCGGCGGTTTGCTGCTCGTGAGCCAGTTCACACTGGCGGCCGACACCACCGGCGGCAACCGCCCCAGCTTCACGCAGGCCGCAAAGCCCGATGAAGGGCGGCGTCTTTATGATTATTTCGTGCGGCAGGCCACCACGCTGTACACAGCCGGTCCCGTGCAGACCGGCGCGTTCGGGGCGGACATGCAGGTGCATCTGGTCAACGACGGGCCGGTCACCATTCCCATGCGCATTGCCCCGGCAGCGGTTTGAGTACAGGCAAAACCCCAGGCGCTCGATTACAATGGCGCCTCTTTTCCTTCCGAGGAGCGTTGCAGCGCCCACCCGAAACTGCGGTGGCGTGAGGCTCGGAAGGGCAGCAGGACAGGGCTTTGCACTTCCTCGCTCCTAGGCAACGACGCTCACCCACGCTTTCTGTGCGGTGAGGCCTGTCAGCTCCAGATCCCCCAGAACGTGGTTTTTTCAAGTTGTTTTCCGCACCGGAGAAACCATGAGCAACACCCAAGACCGCGCGATTGCGGACATCTCTCTGGCCGATTGGGGCCGCAAAGAAATCAAGATTGCCGAAACCGAAATGCCCGGCCTGATGGCGGTGCGCGAAGAGTTCGCAGCTGCACAGCCCCTGAAGGGCGCGCGCATCACCGGCTCGCTGCACATGACCATCCAGACCGCGGTGCTGATCGAGACGCTGACCGCCTTGGGCGCTGACGTGCGCTGGGCATCGTGCAACATCTTCTCCACGCAAGACCATGCGGCCGCTGCTATTGCTGCAACCGGCGTGCCTGTCTACGCCATCAAGGGCGAGTCGCTGGAAGACTATTGGGATTACACCCACAAGATCTTCGAATTCGGCCCTGCTGGTTCCGACAACGAAGGCCCCAACATGATCCTGGATGATGGCGGCGACGCCACCATGCTCATGCACCTGGGCAAGAAGGCTGAGCAGGACCAGTCCGTGCTGGCCAACCCCACTTCGGAAGAAGAGCGCATCGTGTTTGCCGCCATCAAGGCCAAGCTGGCACAAGATCCCACCTGGTACAGCCGCAAGTCCGCCCAGATCATTGGCGTGACCGAAGAAACCACCACCGGTGTGCACCGCCTGAACGAAATGTCTGCCAAGGGCACTTTGCTGTTCCGCGCCATCAACGTGAATGACTCGGTGACCAAGTCCAAGTTCGACAACCTGTACGGCTGCCG
>JAEYRT010000226.1 GCA_023435325.1 Pseudomonadota bacterium
CTCGGTTGTCCCAGGCGGAGTCGATGATTTGTTGCAATTGTTGGGTCATGATTTACTTCACGTTCTTTTGAATAAAGTCTGCGATGCGCTGAGCTGCCTCGACGCACTCTGCCGTTTCTGCCACAAGGGCCATACGGACACGTTGCGCACCAGGGTTGTGTCCATGCACATTTCGTGCCAAATAGCTGCCTGGCAAGACGGTGACGTGGGTTTGTTCGTACAGCGCAAGGGCAAATTCCGCTTCGTCCATGCCGAGGGCATCAGGAATGCGTGGCCACAAATAAAAACCGGCGTCGGGCAGGCGCACTTCCATCACCGGCTCCAGAATGGGCATGACAGCGGCGAACTTTTCCTTGTACAGCGCACGGTTGTGCTCCACGTGGGCTTCGTCCGACCAGGCCGCAATGGAGGCATGCTGGATGGGCAGCCCCATGGCGCCACCGTGATAGGTGCGGTAGAGCAGGAATGACTTGAGCAGCTTGGCATCGCCGGCCACAAAACCACTGCGCAGACCTGGAACATTGGAGCGTTTGGAAAGGCTGGTAAAGGCCACCAGGTTGCGGTAATCCGTGCGGCCGAGCTGGACGGCAGCTTCCAGCCCTCCCAGCGGCGGCTCATCGCGGAAGTAGATCTCGCTGTAGCACTCGTCAGAGGCAATCACAAAGCCATAGCGGTCTGACAGGTCAAACAGCTTCTTCCATTCGTCCAGCGGCATCACGGCACCCGTGGGGTTGCCGGGCGAGCAGACGTAGATCAGCTGGGTTTTGGCCCAGACCTCTGCAGGCACGCTGTCCCAGTCCACCGCAAAGTTGCGCGCAGGATCGCTGGAGACAAAGTAGGGCTGCGCTCCGGCCAGCAAGGCCGCACCTTCATAGATTTGGTAGAAAGGGTTGGGGCACAGCACCGTGGCGCCGGGCTGCGTGGGGTCCAGAATGGTTTGGGCAAACGAAAACAGGGCCTCGCGCGAGCCGTTGACAGGCAGGATCTGTGTGCCTGCATCCACGGCAATGCCGTAACGCCGCTGCAACCACTGGCTGCAGGCCTGGCGCAGGCGCACATCACCTGCAGTGGCTGGATAACTGGCCAGTCCTGAAAGATTGCCCATCAGGCTGTCTTGAATGAAGGCAGGCGTTGCATGGCGTGGTTCGCCAATGCCAAGACTGATGGGACGAAGCTCGGAAGGCGCTGAGGCTTCCTCGAACAATAGACGCAGCCGCTCAAATGGATAGGGCTGGAGATGTTGGAGCAGGGGATTCATGGTGCAAATATTATGCGGCCACTTCGTCTGAGACTTGGCGCTTTATGCGTGCAGCCATGTTTTTCATGCAAAAAGCGCATTGAAAAACGCTGGTGTTCATGAATGAGCGTCAATCCTTACCCGGGCTTACATGAACGCCTAGGACAAGCCCCAAAGCTGAGCGCATTCCATTGCCAGTAAAACGGTTTGATACATGCTCGATGGGTCAGATTATGTTCAAGCCGATGATTTGGGTTTTGCAACGCCTGAGTTTGCGTTGGAAGCTGGGGATGGTTTTGCTGAGCGGGTTGCTGGTGATGGCCGCACTCAGCCTGACCACGGTGCTGCAACTGGATATTCACACCCAGACAGCGCTTGCAGGGGGAGGTGCTTTGTGGTTTTGCTACGTGGTGTATGGCGTTTACTGCCATCTTGCCCATGAAATCCAGCGCCTGCTGAAAGCCATGGAACAGGCGGCACAGGGCAATCTGTCGCATCGCATCACGGCGTCAGGGCGTGATGAACTGGCGGACATGGCACGTCTGTTGGACAGCATGGTGGTGGCCCTGTCGAGCATGGTGGCAGAGATACGCAGCAACGCCGCCCTGGTGACGCAGGCTGGCCATACGCTGACCCAAGACAATCGTGCGCTGGCCGAACGCACGGAGCTGCAGGCCAGCAACGTGGCGCAGACCGTGGTGAGTGTGGAACAGATCACGACCGTGGTGCAAAACAATGCGGAAGCAGCGGTGGCCGCAGATCGCTACACCGCGCAGTTGCGCAAGGTGGTGGAGCAAGGCAGCGGTGTCATGGAGCGGGCCGTGCATTCGGTGGAAGCCATCGAGCGCAGCGCCGGACGCATGTCCGAAATCATTGCGGCCATTGATGGCATTGCCTTCCAGACCAATATTCTGGCCCTGAACGCTGCGGTTGAAGCCGCTCGCGCCGGTGAACAGGGGCGGGGCTTTGCGGTGGTGGCCTCTGAAGTGCGAACGCTTGCGCAGCGATCGTCTGAAGCTTCCAAGGAAATTCGCCAGCTCATCGAAGATTCTGTCCGGCAGGTGGCCAGCAGCACGCAGTTGATTCGCCAAGCCGGTCATGGCATGCAGCAAATGACGGAAGGCATCCACCAGGTGGCCGGTCATGTGGAGGCCATATCCAGCTCGGGAAATGCACAGGGCACGGGGCTGCAGCAGATCCATCAGGCGGTGCATGGCATTGATCAGGTTACGCAGGAAAATGCGCGCATGGTCCGCCATGTGGTGCAGGAGGCTCAGACTCTGGAGTTGCGGGCCGCCAGCCTGTCGGATGCGGTGGAGCGTTTCCGGTTGCAGCAGGGTACGGCTGTGGAGGCTGTGGCATTGGTGGAGCGTGCCATGGCACTGCGGCGCACGGGCATGCAGCCGCAGCAGTATTTCCAGACCCTGTCAGATCCGCAGCAGGGCTTTCATGATCGGGATATGTATGTTTTCGTGCTGGATGCATCCGGGCGCTATCTCGCGTTTGGAGGCAATCCCGCCAAGTGCGGCAGCCGTGTGCAGGATGTGCCCGGTGTGGCAGGCGATGCCTTGCTGGCGGCCATTGTGGCGCAGGCAGAACAAGGCCCCGGCTGGGTGGAGTATGACTTCACCAACCCCGTCAATGGCAAGGTGCAGGCCAAGATGTCCTATGTGCGCAAGCTGGAGGGCGGCTATCTGGGCTGCGGGGTCTACAAGAGTTTTGCCGGTTAGCAGACACTGGGACCGTGGTTCAATTGCCCCGCAGTCCGCGCGCCTTGGCCAAGGCAGCGGCAATGGCGGCTTTCTTGTCCGGGACGGCACTGGCCTCCGGTGCCGGGGCTGCGCCGTTGTGTGCGTCCTCGGACGCATGGGCCACGCGGCGCTGGTGCGCTGCATAACGTTGTCTGGCGTGAGTGGCCTGCTCGGGCGACCAGGCATCCCAGCCCGTGCGCTCGCCGCTGACCACGTCCAGATGGATGCAATCCACCGGGCACACCGGTATGCACAGTTCACAGCCCGTGCAATGCTGCGGCATCACGGTGTGCATCTGCTTGTTCGCCCCCAGGATGGCATCCGTAGGGCAGGCCTTGATGCACAAGGTGCAGCCAATGCACCAGTCCTCGTCAATGCGTGCCAGGGTCAATGGTCCTTCAATGCCGAATTTGCGGTTCAGTGGCTGGGCTTGCCGGCCCGTCAGCGCGGCCAGGCGTGCAATGCCTGCTTCACCGCCTGGTGGGCATTGATTGATGGGTGCATCCTCGTGCGCAATCGCCTGGGCGTAGCTGGCGCAGTCGGGGTAGCCGCAGCGTTGGCATTGCGTCTGTGGCAGGGCAGCATCAATGGAAAAAGCCAGTCCGGTCAGAACTGGCTGGCTGGTGAACTCAGGCATGCAGTCTAGCTGTGACCGCGTCGGCGCTTGCGCGTGGCAGTCGCCGCAGGGGTCGGTGTCGATGGAGGAGGTGCAGAGTGTCGCGCAACTTGGGGGCGGTCGTCTTCAGAGATGGTGAATTCCCCGTCGTGCACGGGTTCGCTGTCTGCCGGCATTGCGGGGTGGTGGGCGCGAATGAACTCACGCACCTTGGGGTAGACGAATTCACGCCAGCGACGGCCGCTGAAGATGCCATAGTGGCCTGCGCCCATGACCTCATAGTGCTGGCGTTTGTGCTCGGGTATCTGCACGCACAGATCATGGGCCGCGCGGGTCTGGCCCGAACCCGAAATATCATCCAGTTCGCCTTCGATCGTGAAAAGCGCGGTGCTTGTGATGTCCTGCGGGCGCACCAGTTCCATGGCGCCGCTTGGGGCACGCACTTCCCAGGTGCCGTGGACCAGCTTGAATTCCTGGAAGACGGTCTGGATGGTTTCCAGGTAGTAATCTGCATCCATGTCCAGCACGGCGTTGTATTCGTCGTAGAACTTGCGGTGCTGCTCGGCGCTGGCGTCGTCGCCCTTGACCAGATTCTTGAAATAGTCGTAATGGCTGTTGGCGTGGCGGTCGGGATTCATGGCCACAAAGCCCGTGTACTGCAAGAAACCGGGGTATACGCGGCGGCCAGCCCCGGGGTAATTGTCCGGCACGCGGTAGATCACATTGTTTTCAAACCAGGCGTGGCTGTGCTGCGTGGCCAGGTTGTTCACAGTGGTCGGTGAGCGGCGTGCATCAATGGGGCCGCCCATCATGGTCATGCTCAAGGGGGTGGACTCTCCCCGGCTGGCCATGAGCGAGATGGCTGCCAGCACCGGCACCGTGGGCTGGCAGACGCTGATGATGTGGCAGTTGCCATACTGTTGCTGCAGGTAGCGGATGAACTCCTGCACATAGTTCACGTAGTCGTCCAGGTGGAACTCGCCGTCCTCCAGGGGAACGAGGCGGGCGTTTTTCCAGTCGGTGATGAAGACCTTGTGGTCGCTGAGCAGGCTTTTGACGGTATCGCGCAGCAAGGTCGCGTAGTGTCCGGACAAAGGCGCAACCACCAGCACTGCAGGTTGATGCAGCAAGGTGCTCAGGGTTTGGGGATCGTCCGAGAAACGCTTGAAACGGCGCAGTTCGCAAAACGGCTTGTTGAGTTCGACGCGTTCCAGGATGGTGACGTCCACGCCATCGACGGGCACCGACTCGATGCCGAATTCCGGCTTTTCATAGCCTTTGCCCAGGCGATAGAACAGATCGAAACCGGCAGCGATACGTTGAGAAAACGGAATCTGTGCCAGCGGCAGCAACGGATTGGTGTAGAGCTTGGCGCTGGCTTGAGCGAAATCGGCGAACGGCTCAAGCAGAGCACGTTGGGTCTCATAGATCTGGTAGAGCATGGTGAAGGCCTGGCGTTATGTTGCAGTGCAATATAAAGCACGGGCGGTCACTTTGGAACAGCCAGAGACGAAAAACGCGGTCGCGTTTGGGACAAAAGCGACGCCATTGCGTGTAGTGGCCGTACGATGATTTAAAAAGAAGAGCTGCCA
>JAEYRT010000234.1 GCA_023435325.1 Pseudomonadota bacterium
GGCCAGGCTTTGCGTGCCGTCACCACCGATAGACACCACCACATCCAGGCCCAGCGCCTGCACATTGCGCTTGACCTGTGCCAACGTGGCGTCGTTCCTGAGAGGGTTGGCGCTGTTGCTGGTGCCCAGGATGGTGCCGCCGATGTGCAAAATGCCGGAAACCTCGTCCCAGCCCAAAGGTTTGACACGCGGCACTTCGCCCATCAGGCCTTCGAAGCCATCCTGAATGCCAATGACTTCGCACTGCCCCTGGCTGATCAGCGACTTGGTCACTGCTCGGATCACTGCATTCAAGCCGGGGCAGTCACCGCCACCTGTCAACACGCCAACTTTCATCTCTTTGTCTTTCTATCGCTTTTTCTTAATTCAACAGACCTAAAGCATCGCGATAGGCCGGCTGCAGCATCAGCTCGTCCCAAGGCTGGGGCACGGTTTCGGGCAACAGTGCCACGCGGCGCGATTCTGAATCGACGTTCGGCTGCCAGCGGCCGGTGCGCAGAGCGTCATCCATGCCGTCCAGCAACTCGTCCACATGCTCGCCCAGCCCCAGGCTCTGGTTGCACAGCAGCACCATGTCACAACCTGCCTCCAGCGCGCGCAATGCCGCCTCGGTGTAGCTGATGACCTGACCATCCACACGGCGCGCTGCTTCCATGCTCAGGTCGTCGCTGAAGATGGCGCCGTCATAGCGCAGCTCGCCACGCAAGATGTCCTGCAACCAGACCTTGGAGAAACCGGCAGGCAGCGCATCGACCTTGGGGTAGATCACGTGCGCGGGCATCACGGCCGTCAGCACGCTGCTCAACCAGGGGTAAGGCGCGGCGTCCTCGCTCAAAATCTTTTTGAGCTTGCGCTTGTCCACGGGGATGTCGGTGTGCGAGTCGGCCTTGACATGGCCGTGCCCGGGGAAGTGCTTGCCGCAATTGCCCATGCCCGCCTGCAGCAATCCGTGCATCAGGCTCTTGGCCAGGGCCGCAACCACGCGTGGATCGCGGTGAAAGCTGCGGTCACCAATGACGGAGCTTTCGCCCCAATCCAGATCCAGCACCGGTGTGAAGCTGAAATCCACACCACAGGCGCGCAATTCGCTGCCCAGCACATAACCCGCAGCGGTTGCGGCATTCATGGCACGCATAGCACCACTGCCCTTGCGGCGTTTTTTGCCCTTGCCGTCGTCCATCCACATTTCGCCAAAAGCACGCATGGGTGGAATGTGGGTGAAACCATCGGTTTTGAAACGCTGCACGCGACCACCTTCGTGGTCCACGCAGATCAGCAGGTCATCTTTGACGGCCTTGATATCTGCACACAGCTGCACCAGCTGCGCACGGTGATCCCAGTTGCGGGAGAACAAAATGATGCCGCCCACCAAGGGGTGTGCCAGTCGTGCGCGGTCCACATCGGTCAGTGCCTTGCCAGCAATATCAATGATTAAAGGAGCGTGAAGTGCGGTCATAGTCAGAATGGGCGACACACCACCACGGCAGCGGCATGCCTTGCTGTAAAACCCCAAGTATGACCGCGAAGCAGCGCAACAGCTGTTGGTTCAGCGCTCAAGCGCCGACAACACCGCCGAGCCAACCCAAGATATGCAGCTGGAACAAGGCCGTGCCGAGCCGCACAGGCATGAAGCCGTCGGCAGTGCAGGCACATGGCAAGGTGATACCAGGATGTCAAAGACGCATCAGGACCTGGTGCGATCGGCACTTAAACATTCAAGGAGCTGAGAAACACCCACACAAGCGCCAAACCGGCCATCAACAATTGCATCTCACACCTCCGCTTTCTTCTCCACCACGCAAAAGCTGGCCGCATATTCACTCTCGTCCGTCACGGTGATGTGCGCACTCAGCCCCCGCTGTTCGAACCACTGCTTCATCGCACCATGCAACACGATGGTGGGCTGGCCGCTGGGCAGATTGGCAATCTCGCAGTTGCGCCAGGTCATGGGCATGGCCATGCCCAGCCCCACGGCCTTGCTGAATGCCTCTTTGGCGGAAAAGCGGGTGGCCAGATATTTGATGCCGCGCTCCGGCCAACGCGCACTGCGCGCACGCCAGACCTGCAATTCCTGCTCGGTCAGCACTTTTTGGGCAAAGCGCTCGCCATGGCGCTCCACGCTTGCGCGTATGCGACGAATGTCACAAATATCCGTGCCAATGACGTAAATCATGATTTCAAAAACTGGAGCTGCCAACACCCATCCAACCTAATATTCAGATACAAAAGAATCTGAAATCTTTGATGGGCAAGCGCAAACAGCTATTTATTAAGTAGTTAAGTAGTAGCCTGCATACCCTGGTCAATGCAGGCTTGGTAAGCCTCAACCGTAGTGGAATACCCTAGCTCCAGTGCGTCAGCGATCAACGCATGGCCGATAGAGACTTCTGCCACACCGGGCACCTGTGCCACAAACGCAGCCAGGTTGTCGCGGTTCAGATCGTGGCCCGCGTTCACTTCCAGGCCTGCATCCAGCGCTGCCTGCGCTGCCTGGGCATAGATGGCCAGCTGCCGGTCTTGCTCTGCCGTTCCCCAGGCTGCGGCATAAGGCTCGGTATACAGCTCCACCCGGTCAGCACCCACGGCTTTGGCTGCGGCCATTTGTTCAGGCACGGGGTCCATGAACAGGCTCACACGCACGCCCAGCGCCTTGCATTCGGCAATCAGGGGCTGCAGGCGCTCGGCATCCTGCGGAAAGCTCCAGCCATGGTCGCTGGTGAACTGGTCCTCGCTATCAGGCACGAACGTGGCCTGGTGCGGGCGCACATCACGGATGAACTGCAGCAGGTTCTGCGTGGGATTGCCTTCGATGTTGAACTCGGCAGCGGGCCAAGCCTTCATCAGTTCGGCCAGCTCGTACACATCATTGGCGCGAATATGGCGTTCATCGGGACGCGGGTGGATGGTGATGCCCTGTGCCCCGGCCTCCAGACACAGCTGCGCGGCGCGCGTGACCGAGGGGATGCCCAAATGGCGCGTGTTGCGCAGCAGGGCGACTTTGTTGACATTCACGGACAGCGCCGTGCGGCGAGAAACAGGGGTAGCGGTCATAAGGTCTGCAAATCCATCAACAGCTGGCGTGTGCGCAGCATGGGACTGCCGCAATGGTATTGCAGCAAATGGCGCAGCTGCGGCTTCAATGCCGATGCCACCACTGCACAAGCGCGCACGGTGGCGGGGTAGGCAGCATCGCCCTGCTGCAAAGCTTGGTGCAGTCGGCCCCACTGCTGGCCTGTCAGGCTGCCGCGGTCGCTCTCCAAAGCCGGGCGCAACCCCATTTCAGCCACCAAGACATAGGCTTTCCTGGGCTCCAGGGCTTGCAGAGTCTGCGTTTCCAGCTCCAAGGATGGGAGCAGACCCAACTCGCGCAGCAAGATCAGCTCAAAGGCACGCAAGACCGGCTCGATCACCTCTTCCTGTTGCGTGGCCAGCAGCTTGACCACGGCGCCATACACGTCAAACAAATAGGCATACGGATCATCGCGCGCCAGCAGCCGCATCAGCAGTTCGTTGAGGTACATCCCCGTGAGCAGGTTGTTGCCCATGGGCATGATGTGCCCGCCCGCCCACTCTGCGCCCTTGAGCACATGAATGTCGGCATTGCCATCGCCCGAGAGCGTGTACGTGACTTTGAGCGGCTGCAGCGCCAGCAACACCGGCCGGAAGTTGGAGGTATGGCGCTTGACCCCCTTGGCCAGCAGCGCCACCCGCCCACGGTGGCGTGTGAACACCTCCAGAATCAGGCTGGACTCGCTCCAGTCGTAGCGATGCAAGATGTATGCAGGCTCCTCGCCCACACGCTTGGCGGCCACTCCCCTTACTCGTAGCCGAAGGATTTGACGCGCACCTCGTCGTCGGCCCAGCCGGACTTGACCTTGACCCAGACTTCCAGGAACACCTTGGCGTCAAACAGCTTTTCCATCTCCTGGCGCGCTTCCATGGAGATGCGCTTGAGGCGCTCGCCACCCTGGCCAATCACCATGGCCTTGTGACCATCGCGCTCCACCACAATCGTGGCGGCCACGCGCATGAAGCGCTTGTGCACCTTGCTGGGCTCTTCGACAAATTTGTCGATCACCACGGTGGAGGTATAGGGCAGCTCATCACCCGTGAAGCGGAACAGCTTTTCACGCACGATTTCGGCGGCCATGAAGTTCTCGCTGCGGTCGGTCAGTTCGTCTTCACCGTAGAACCAGGGCTGCTCGGGCAGGTACTTGGCGCAGATGCCAAACAGGCGCTCAATGTCGTCGCGCTTCTTGGCTGACATGGGCACGAATTCCGCAAACGGATGGCGTTCCTGCATGCTCTTGAGCCAAGGCGCAATCTCGTGACGGCGGCCGACCATGTCCAGCTTGTTGGCGATCAGCAGTGTGGGGATACCGGGCTTGAACAGGCTCAGCACCTTGGCATCGGCCAGCGTGAAGCTGCCCGCTTCGACCACGAACAGGATCAGGTCCACATCGGTAATGGCGCCCATCACGGTCTTGTTGAGCGATTTGTTCAACGCGGTGGAGTGCTTGGTCTGGAAACCGGGTGTGTCCACAAAGATGAACTGCGTCTCTTCCTTGGTGCGAATGCCGGTGATGCGGTGGCGCGTGGTCTGCGACTTGCGCGAGGTGATGGACACCTTCTGGCCCACCAGCGCATTCATCAGCGTGGACTTGCCCACGTTGGGCTTGCCAACGATGGCGATCAGGCCGCAGCGTTGCTCTTCAGGGGCATACACACGCACGGGTTGCGCCGCTTCTGCGGCTTTTTCGGCTTCAATCTCGGCTGCGCGCGCCACCAGCGAAGGGGTCGCGCCGGGCTTGGCCGCGGCCAGCATGGCATCCAGCTCGGCCATGGTCTGGCCTGCGGGCGTCACCTCAGGGAAGGAAGGCACAGCAGTTTTCACGCCTTTCTGGCCTTTGGCGCTTGCTGCGCCAGCGGTGCTAGCTACTTTTTTCGCAGCATCGGTCATGGTTGTTTCGCTTTCAAAAGAGCCAGCATGGCGCTGGCAGCAGCTTGTTCGCCGGCACGGCGCGATCCGCCTGTGCCCTTTGCGCCCAGCTTGAGTTCAGGAATCATGCAGGCCACTTCAAAGGTTTGCTTGTGCGCAGCGCCCGTGATGGCCACCACACTGTATTGCGGCAGTTGCATGCGTCGGCCTTGCAGCCATTCTTGCAGCGCGGTCTTGGGGTCTTTCTCTGCCGCGCGCATGTGGGGGTTGATCTCCACCCCTTCAAACAGGCGGTGCACCACTTGTTCCCCTGCAGCAAAACCGGCATCCAGATAGACGGCGCCCAAAATGGCTTCAACCGCATCGGCCAGGATGGAAGGTCGTGCCTTGCCACCGGACTTGGCCTCGCCTTCGCCCAGGCGCAGCAGATCCGGCAACTGCAGCTTCAAGGCAATTTGGTGCAGCGTGCCTTCTTTGACCAGATTGGAGCGCACGCGCGAAAGATCCCCTTCGGGCAGCTCGCGCAGGCGCTCGTACAGCAGGCTGGAAATGGCCAGACTCAGCACCGAGTCGCCCAGGAATTCCAGGCGCTCGTTGTTGTCCGCCGAAAAGCTGCGGTGCGTCAGGGCACGCTGCAGCAAGGCAGGATTTTGAAATTGGTACTGCAGCGTGCGCTGCAGGTCTTGCAGGGTGATTGGCACCTAGGTGGTCTGATGATTAAAACAATAAAACAAGGCAGGCACAGCCCGCCCGCGAAATCTCGTCTCCAGTGGCCAAGCGAACCGCCATGCACGCGGCAAATTGCGTGATGTCCAGATCTTTGCCCCATATGGCTGGATATTTTCAACACGCTCCGCATGCACGGCCACTGTAGCGTCTTCTCTGATCGCTGGCGTGCCGCTTTGCTTGCAGCTCGGTATTGCGAGATGAACGGCAGGGATTGTCCGCCAATCACAAAAACCGCGGCGGATCATGCAGCAATCACGACAAAACGCCTGAAAGCCCGACCCTGCTGGCGCAGACAGTGCGGTGCGCACGACGCAGAATTTGCTACAGCAAAAAGGCCGCAGGAAGCGGCCCTTTTGTCGTTGATGTGCACCTCAGTGCCGTCAATTGAAGCTGCCGATGCGTTTGAGATTGCTGAAATTCATCCAAACGAAAAAGGCTTTTCCGACAATGTTCTCTTCTGGCACAAAGCCCCAGTAACGCGAGTCCAGAGAGTTGTCGCGGTTGTCACCCATGGTGAAGTAATGCCCTTCGGGCACCTTGCAGCTCACGCCTTCCACCGTATAGGTGCAGTTTTCACGGAAGGGGAATTGCGAGGCGCCTTGGATAAACGCAGGCATGCCCTTGGTGTTGAGCAGGCGGTGTGGCTGATCACCCAGCTTTTCCTCGAACTGCGAGAAGTAGCGCATGGCATCGGTGTCAAAGAAGTCCGGCAGCTCGGTGGTCGGCACTTCCTGGCCATTGATGGTCAGGCGCTTGTTCAGGTAGGCCACGGTGTCACCCGGCACGCCCACCACGCGCTTGATGTAGTCCAACGTCGGCTGGGGTGGGTAGCGGAACACCATCACATCGCCACGCTCCACAGGATTGCCTTCGGTGATCTTGGTGTTGAGCACTGGCAGGCGAATGCCGTAGTGGTACTTGTTCACGAGGATCAAGTCACCCACCATCAGCGTAGGAATCATGGAGCCGGAGGGGATCTTGAAGGGCTCGAACAGGAAGGAGCGCAGCACAAACACCACGAACAGCACAGGGAACAGGCCCGCCGTCCAGTCCAGCCACCACGGCTGTTTGAGGATGCGTGTTTCACCTTCGGCCGTATCCACCATGTCGTGGCGCAGGCCTTGACGTTCCAGCTCTGCACGGCGTGCAGCAGCCTCGGCATTCAGCCGGGCAGCTTCCTTCTTGCGTTGAGGCCAGAAGTAAAAGCGCTCGGCCAGCCAGTAGATGCCGGTGACAAAGGTGGCCAAGAACATCAGCAAGGCGAAATTGCCTTCGATGGCACCCGTGTACCAGGCGCCGATGTAACCCACAAAGGCGGCCAGGATGACCGCGGTGATCCACTGCATGGCTTGCATGGGCTCCCTTTTCTTTTTTAGTCTTCGACCTGCAAGATGGCCAGGAAGGCTTCCTGGGGCACTTCCACCGAGCCGATCTGCTTCATGCGCTTCTTGCCGGCCTTTTGCTTTTCCAGCAGCTTGCGCTTGCGGGTGATGTCGCCCCCATAGCACTTGGCCAGCACGTTCTTGCGCAGCGCCTTCACGGTTTCACGCGCGATGATGTTGGCGCCAATGGCCGCCTGAATCGCCACGTCAAACATCTGGCGGCTGATGATCTCTCGCATCTTGGACACGACAGCGCGACCACGATAGACCGATTGCGAACGGTGCACGATGATGGACAAAGCATCCACCTTTTCACCGTTGAGCAAGATATCGACCTTCACAACATCGGAAGCGCGGTACTCCAGAAACTCGTAGTCCATGGACGCATAGCCGCGCGACACCGATTTGAGCTTGTCGAAGAAGTCCAGCACGATTTCGCCCAGCGGCATCTCGTAAGTGAGCATCACCTGGCGGCCGTGGTATTGCATGTTCATCTGCACACCGCGTTTCTGGTTGGCCAGCGTCATCACCGGCCCCACGTAATCCTGCGGCATGTACAGATGCACGGTCACGATGGGTTCGCGAATTTCTTCAATGCGCCCCAAATCCGGCATCTTCGATGGATTTTCCACGTCGATGATCTCACCATCGCCCTTGACCACTTTGTAGACCACGCTGGGCGCGGTGGTGATCAGGTCTTGGTCGAACTCACGCTCCAGACGCTCCTGCACGATTTCCATGTGCAGCAGGCCCAGGAAACCGCAGCGGAAGCCAAAGCCCAGCGCTTGCGACACTTCAGGCTCAAACTGCAAGGCCGCGTCATTGAGCTGCAGCTTTTCCAGCGCATCACGCAGCTGGTCGTACTCCGAGGCTTCGGTGGGGTACAGGCCTGCAAACACCTGGGGCTTGACTTCCTTGAAGCCGGGCAGCGGCTCTTCGGCAGGGCCCATATTGTTGGGCAGCTTCTTTTCCAGGGTGATGGTGTCACCCACCTTGGCCGCCTTCAACTCCTTGATGCCGGCGATGATGTAGCCCACCTCGCCTGCCTTCAAGCAATCACGGGGCGAATTGGCAGGCGTGAAGACGCCCACCTGGTTGGCTTCATAGGCAGCGCCTGTCGCCATCATCTTGAAGCGCTCATTCTTCTTGAGCTCACCATCGACCACGCGCACCAGCATCACGACGCCCACATAGGGGTCAAACCAGCTGTCCACAATCATGGCGCGCAAAGGGCCGTCGGGGTTGCCTGTGGGTGGTGGCACCTTGGCCACGATGGCTTCCAAGATGTCGTCAATGCCCATGCCGGTCTTGGCCGAGCAGGGAATGGCGTCGCTGGCATCAATGCCGATCACGTCCTCGATTTCGGCCTTGGCGTTGTCAGGATCGGCCTGAGGCAAATCCATCTTGTTGAGCACGGCAAACACTTCCACGCCCAGATCCAGCGCGGTGTAGCAGTTCGCCACGGTCTGGGCTTCCACACCCTGGGATGCATCCACCACCAACAAGCCACCTTCACAAGCCGACAGCGAGCGCGAGACTTCATACGAGAAGTCCACGTGGCCGGGTGTATCGATCAGGTTCAGGTTGTAGACCTTGCCGTCCTTGGCCTTGTATTGCAGCGCAGCCGTCTGCGCCTTGATGGTGATGCCACGCTCTTTCTCGATGTCCATCGAGTCCAGCACCTGCGCCTCCATCTCACGCTCGGCGAGGCCTCCGCAGCGCTGGATCAGCCGGTCCGCCAGGGTCGACTTGCCATGGTCAATATGCGCAATGATGGAAAAATTTCGAATGTGCTTCATCAACGATAAGCGTCTGTAATTAAAGGGAAAAGCGTGCTCTCGGCAAGAAAAAAGGGCGCGTCTTCAAGTGACGCGCCCTGAACCAACAATCTCTGGCAACTGCGATTGCTTGGACGACTGATTGTAGGCAAAACCGCCCAAAAACCAAGCATCCATTTACGACGGCTCGGGCATTTTTTGATGACCCCGAGTCATTTATCCACAAGTTAACCACAATCCGATTGAGGATTCACTGATCCCCGAGGCAACACCTGGTAGCGCTGCTTCCACAGCAAGTACTCGCTTGTGCGTGCCTGTGACCGCGCTCATCAACCGGCCATTCTACCCAAGCCCATGAGCGAAACCATGGCCGCACGCAGTAGCGGCTTGCCATGCAAGGATTAGGAGCGGGCGGCATGGGCAGGGAAGTCGCATGCCGCCCCGTTACTCCCACCCTCTTGCATGGCGCAGCGGGAATGGCCTTACTTGCCGCTTGGACGGATCAGGACATATTGTGTCCATTCGCCGCGGCGCACCAGCAAGTTCACAGCCTTGCTCTTGTCGGCCTTGGCCATGGCAGCTTCAAAGCTCTTGGTATTGAGCACTTCCGTATTGGCCACGGCCAGGATCACATCGCCTTCGCGCAAGCCAGCGCGTGCAGCACCGTCCACCGCGGACACGATGCGCACCCCACCCTTGACGCCCAGGGAACGCTTTTGCGCTTCTGTCAAATCACCAACGACCAACCCCAACTGCTTGGCTGCGGCTGTTTCCGTCGAAGGCGTTTGGGCATCGGCCGTCGTTACTTCATCAGGCTCGACTTCAGCCACGACGA
>JAEYRT010000203.1 GCA_023435325.1 Pseudomonadota bacterium
AGTCAAGGCAGCAGAGGCCAAAGCCAAGGCAGAAGCCGAAGCCCGGGCCAAAGCCGCTGCTGCTGCAGCGGCCGCCAGTGCCTCTGCGCCTGCGGCCAACGATGGCTTTAACTACTTTGTGCAGGCAGGTGCCTTCCGCTCCAAAACGGAGGCAGATGCACAGCGTGCCAAGCTGGCCATGCTGGGATGGGAGGCGCGCATCAGCGAGCGTGAACAGAATGGCCGTACGGTCTTCCGTGTGCGCGTAGGCCCTTTTGCCAAGCGCGGAGATGCCGAACAGCTCAAGCAACGGCTGGATGCTGCCGGTGTGGACTCGGCACTGGTACGCGTGCAGCAATGAACTTTTTGAGCCGCGCAGGCTCTGACATCCCGTATCTCGATAAGGAGCACATTTGATGCAACGCCGTCAGTTCTCGTTGGCCGCAGCGACAGCTGCCACTTCCATGGCTTTGGGCACTTCCTCTGTGTGGGCGCAAGCTGCTGCATTTCAGGAAGGCAAGGAATATCTGCGCCTGTCCAAGCCTGCTGCGACTGAAGCGCCTGCGGGCAAGGTCGAGGTGGTCGAATTCTTCTGGTACAGCTGCCCCCATTGCAATGCGTTTGAACCTGCATTTGCGGCCTGGAAGCAAAAAGCGCCAGACAACGTGGTGGTGCGCCGCGTGCCTGTGGCCTTCAATGCCAGCTTTGTGCCTCAGCAGAAACTCTACTATGCGCTGCAGGCCATGGACAATTTCGAAGCCATGCACGTGAAGGTGTTCCATGCCATCCATGTGGAACGCAACAAGCTTGCCAAGGATGAAGACATCTTCAACTGGGTGGCCAAGCAAGGTGTGGATGTAGAGAAATTCAAGGCTGCTTACAACTCTTTCAACGTCTCCAGCCAGGTGCGCAAGGCGACGCAGCTGCAACAGGCCTATGACGTAGAAGGCGTGCCTTCCATGGGTGTGGCAGGCCGCTATTACACCGATGGCCCTCGCGCCGGCAGCATGCAAAATGTTTTGCGTGTGGTGGAACATCTGGTGGAGGTCAGCCGGAAGGCCTGATCCGGATGCAAAGGCTCACTCCAAGCCTTTCCTCTGTACGAAAGCCCGCTTTATGCGGGCTTTTTCGTGTCAAACCGGGTAGGCTGACTACAATGTGTCGCAAGAAACGTGCCCTGCTCATGACCACCAAACTCATCACCTGCCTCTTGTTGACAGCGCTGGCTGGCGCTGCTGGCGTTGCCCATGCCGAGCGTGCGGACCGCGATAAACCCATGAATATCGAGGCGGATGCACTGCGCCACGATGAACTCAAGCAGACCAGCGTGTTCTCCGGCAACGTGGTGATGACCAAGGGCTCCATCGTGTTGCGCGGCGCGCAGCTGGAGGTGCGCCAGGACGCCGAAGGCTACCAATACGGCGTGGTGCACGCAGAGCCCGGCAAACGCGCCTACTTTCGCCAAAAGCGCGATACGGCACCCAATGCGCCCGACGAGTACGTAGAGGGCGAGGGCGAGATCATTGAATACAACGGCAAGACCGATGATGTGAAGCTGATCCGTCGCGGGCAATTGCGTCGCTATACAGGCGGCAAGCTCAGCGATGACATCATGGGCAGTGTCATCACGTATAACAACCTGACCGACGTGTTTACGGTCGACGGTGAAAAGCGCAGCAATCAGCCATCTTCGGCGCCAGCCGGTTCGGGAGGGCGGGTGCGCGCCATCCTGGCACCCAAGACCACACCTGGCAGCGCTGCTCCTGCACCAGCCCAGCCCTTGCAACCCTCTAGCGATCTGAATTTGCAAGGGCAATAAAACCATGGCACAGAACACCCCGGACACCAGCGCCACCAGCAAGCTGGAAGCGCGCAATCTTGCGAAGTCCTATGGCAGTCGCAAGGTGGTGAAAGACGTGTCCATGACCGTACAAAAGGGCGAAGTCGTCGGACTGCTCGGCCCCAATGGCGCAGGCAAGACCACGTCCTTTTACATGATCGTCGGTCTGGTGCGCAGCGATGGCGGCAATGTGTTCATTGACGGTCATCCCGTGGGCAATATGCCGATTCACCAGCGTTCACGCCTGGGGTTGTCCTATCTGCCGCAAGAGGCGTCGATCTTTCGCAAGCTGAACGTTGAGGACAATGTGCGTGCCGTGCTGGAGCTGCAGAAAGATGCAGCGGGCAAGCCTCTGTCCAAGGATGAGATCGAGCGGCAACTGACTGGGCTGCTACAGGAGTTGCGCGTAGAGCATCTGCGCAAGTCCCCGTCGCTGGCGCTGTCCGGCGGAGAGCGTCGCCGCGTGGAAATTGCACGCGCCCTGGCCACCCATCCGCGGTTCATCCTTCTGGATGAACCGTTTGCGGGCATCGACCCGATTGCCGTGATCGAAATCCAGCGCATCATCGGCTTTCTCAAGGAGCGTGGCATCGGCGTGCTCATCACGGATCACAACGTGCGCGAAACACTGGGTATTTGTGACCACGCGTTCATCATCAGCGATGGCACTGTGCTGGCGCAGGGGACCCCTCAGGAGATCGTCGAGAACCCGGATGTGCGCCGGGTCTATCTCGGTGAAAACTTCAGGATGTAACCCCTTCCATGCTTGCATAAACGAACAACAACAAAGGTCAGAGAGAAGGGGAGTTAGCGTTGAAGCCAGGTTTATCACTACGGGTCTCACAACATTTGGCGTTGACGCCCCAACTCCAGCAATCCATTCGTTTGCTGCAGCTGTCCACGCTGGAGCTGTCGCAGGAAGTCGAGCAGATGCTCGACGAAAATCCATTTCTAGAAATGGCGACGGAAGAGGCCGTACGCGAAGACTTTGGTTTGGAGCGTGCAGATACACCCGCCGAAGGCGATCCATATGGCGCTGAAGATGGTCAGTTCTCCAGCGCTGACAACGCAAGCCTGGCAAGCGCTGAAGGCCAGAAAGATCAAGATTTCTCAAGTGTTGAATCTGATCTGCCCCATGACTGGGAGGGGGATGGCAGCGTCGATATGTCGACATATGACGATGCCGAATGGGGCGGGGAGGCCCCGGCACGTGGCAGCCGCAGCGATGACGAGGATGCGCCCTCTGCGCTGGAGCTGGCCGGGGTGCACGAATCGTTGACAGACTTTTTGCATCGACAGGCGCTTTCGCTGCGTTTGTCGGAAGTGGATCGTTGTGCGCTGCGGTTTCTGATTGAAAACCTCAACGACGACGGCTATCTGGAAGACTCGCTCGAAGCACTGGCTGTCGGTTTGGCAGGTACCGAGGATCTCGAGCAGCTGGAAGAACTGGTGCACCGATTTACGGTGGCATTGCGGCTGCTGCAGTCCTTGGAGCCCGTGGGCGTGGGCGCCCGTGATTTGTCCGAATGTCTGCGCTTGCAGCTGCTGTATTTGCAGCAGCAGGAACAGGGCAGCGAACTGCTGGAAGTGGCCTTGCAGCTGTGTCAGCAGCCTTTGGAGATGCTGGCACGCCGCGACGTGCGCAAGCTCATGCAGGCTTGCGGGCTTCCCGAAGCCAAGGTGCGTGCAGCCCTGGGGGTGATCGCGCGCCTGGAGCCCAAGCCGGGACGGCGTTTTGCCGATGTGGAGCGCCATGTCGTCGTGCCCGATGTGATCGTGAAAAAAACGGCGCGCAAAGGGGCGGATGGCCAGGCGCAGTTCAGCGTGCAGCTCAACGCCGACGTCATGCCGCGCTTGCGTGTCCATGAGATTTATGCCGGTGCTTTGCGCGGGCACAAAGGGGCCGAAGGGCATGCCGGCCTGCAGCAGCGTCTGCAGGAGGCACGCTGGTTCATCAAGAACGTGCAGCAGCGCTTTGACACCATCTTGCGCGTGTCCAAAGCCATTGTGGACCGGCAGAAGAACTTCTTCATCCATGGCGAGCTGGCCATGCGCCCTCTGGTGCTGCGCGATATTGCTGATGAATTGGGGCTGCACGAGTCCACCATCAGCCGCGTCACCACGGCCAAGTACATGTCCACGCCGCACGGAACGTATGAACTCAAGTTTTTCTTTGGTTCAGGTCTGGGGACGGAAACGGGAAGCAATGCTTCGAGTACGGCGGTACGGGCGCTGATCAAGCAGTTCGTGGCTGCTGAAAATGCGAAGAAACCGTTGTCTGACAGCCAAATAGCCGAAATGCTCAAGGAGCAGGGTATTGAGTGTGCACGCCGGACGGTGGCCAAGTACCGGGAGGCGCTCAAAATCGCCCCGGCCAATTTGCGCAAAGCGCTGTAACCATGCCCTGACTGCGCAGTGATCCGCAGCCCCGCGTGCATGGCTTATGCCCATGCGATGCGGTTGACGGGCATGCGCTTTTAAAATCCAAGGATTGCTTCCTTCTTAACAAACGCAGCTTGCCAAGCTGCGTTTTTGCTTTCAGCGGGAGTCAACCAGCGGCCGCACAAGGGCTGGGTGACTCGCGTATGCTTGGCCTCCTGCTATGAATCAACTGCATCTGTTTCTACCCTGCGCCGCTGGCGTCGAGGGCTATCTGGCCGACGAAGTGCGCGCCATCACCGGCGTGGGCAATGACGATGTGCTCACTGGCCGTGGTGGTGTCATGGTGCGCGGCATGTGGCGCGATGCCATGCTGCTCAACCTCCACAGCCGCCTGGCGCAGCGTGTGCTGGTGGAGCTGTCGTACACCGAATACCGCAGCGAGAACGACCTGTACCGCGCGGCCAGCGAAGTGGCATGGGAGATCTGGTTCACGCCCAAAGAGACTTTCAAGATCGAAGTGACGGCCCAGCACAGTCCGCTGACCAGCCTGAACTTTGCCGCCCTGCGTGTGAAAGACGCGATTGCCGACCGCTTCCGTGCCAAGCGCAATGGCGTGCGTCCCAGCGTGGAAACACACCGCCCCGACGTGCGCGTGCACATGCACCTGACCACGGACACCTGCACGCTGTACATCGATACCTCGGGTGAAGCACTGTTCAAGCGCGGCTGGCGCGAAGACAAGGGGGACGCGCCGCTGAAGGAAACCCTGGCGGCCGCCATGATTGCCGCCACCGGCTGGGACCCGCACGGCCCCAACCCCCAACCGTTGTACGACCCCTGCTGCGGTTCGGGCACGGTGGTGATCGAAGCCGCGCAAATCGCGCGCAAGATTCCCGCAGGCATCTTGCGCAGCTTTGCATTTGAAAAATTGGTGCCTTTCCAGCGCCATGTGTGGGAAGCCATTCTGGATGAGGCCGAATCCAAGATCCTGGACGAAAGCCCGGTGCCGATTTTTGGCTCTGACGTATCGCACCGCATGGTGGACTTTGCCCAGCGCAATGCCGAACGCGCCGGTGTGGCGGAGACCGTGCAACTGCGCGGCGGGGATGCGCTGCAGCGTATGCCGCCTTGCGAGCAACCCGGCATGATGTTGCTCAACCCTCCCTACGGCGAGCGTATTGCTGCAGCCGGTAGCTTTGGCCGCAACGCCGCCGAGCGCATGGGTGTGCTGGAACGTGCTGGCCGCGAAACCGCACAGACCGAAGACGGTGGCGAGTTCTTCAGCCAGTTGGCCAGCCACTGGAAGAAAAATTACAGCGGTTGGAGCGGCTGGATGCTCACGCCCGATCTGAAGCTGCCTGGCAAGATGCGCCTCAAGGAGTCGCGCCGCACACCGATGTGGAACGGCCCCATCGAGTGTCGCCTGTTCCGCTTCGACATGATCAGGGGCGCAGTCAAGCCCCGTAAGGATGAGAGCGCCCAGCGCCCTGTTGACGAGGCCTAAGCCATGAAAATCGTGTTGAAGTGGCCTGCTTGCAATGCAGGCTACAACGGGCCTATGCCACGCCCCATGGTGCTGGACACCAATGTCGTGCTGGACATGCTGATCTTTGACGACCCGCACATCCCGCCCATCCGTGAACTGGTCGCCAAGGGCGAAGTGCGCTGGATTGCCGATCAAACCCAGCGCATTGAGCTTGAGCGCGTGCTGCACTACAGCCAGATTGCACCGCGGGTGGCGTTCTATGGCAAGACGCCCGAAGGCGTGATGGCTGCATTTGATGCAGCGGTGGAATATGTGGCGGAAGCGTCCAAAATCCGCTTCACCTGCACCGACCCCGATGACCAGCACTTTCTGGATCTGGCCAGCCAGCACCAGGCCTTGCTGGTCAGCAAGGACAAGGCCGTGCTCAAGCAGCGCAAGCGCGTGGCGCAGAACTATGGTGCAACCGTGGGCAATATCTTGTTGCTGGAAACAGCCCCGGAAGCTGCAGTGGCTTAATCAGTGCCAAACGGGCTGCGAGCGCTGGTGTAGCAAGCGTGAGCAGCTATAACCACTGATTGTGGTGAATGGGTGACGGCTGCGTGGGTACGGAGCGTGGACAATGCCATCCATGACTGCAACCACCCACACCAAGCCCGCCCAGCTGTCCACGCTGGACACCACCCGCATCGATGACACGCGCATCAAGGCCGTACGCCCGCTGATCACGCCCGCACTGCTGCAAGAGTGGCTGCCCGCGACCGAGCAGGCCCTGGCCCTGGTCGAAAGCAGCCGTGCAGCCGTTTCTCGTATCCTGCATGGCCAGGATGATCGCCTGATTGTCGTCGTCGGGCCGTGTTCCATCCACGATCACGAGCAGGCCATGGAATATGCCCGCCAACTCAAGGTACAAGCCGATGCCCTGGCGCAGGAGCTGTTGATCGTCATGCGCGTGTACTTCGAAAAGCCGCGCACCACGGTGGGCTGGAAGGGCTATATCAATGATCCACATCGCGATGGCAGCTTCGCCATCAACGAAGGACTGGAACTGGCGCGCAAGCTGCTGCTGGATGTGGTGGGGCTGGGTCTGCCGGTCGGCACGGAGTTTCTGGATTTGCTCTCTCCGCAATTCATCAGTGATCTGGTCACCTGGGGGGCCATCGGCGCACGCACGACGGAGAGCCAAAGCCATCGCCAGCTGACCAGTGGTCTGTCATGCCCCGTGGGCTTCAAAAACGGCACCGATGGTGGCGTGAAAGTGGCCTGCGATGCCATTTTGGCGGCACAGGCACCGCATGCCTTCATGGGCATGACCAAGATGGGGCAGGCTGCGATTTTCGAGACACGCGGCAACCAGGATTGCCATGTGATCCTGCGCGGCGGCAAACAGCCCAACTACAGCGCTGCCGATGTGCAGGCCACGTGCGATGTGTTGGAAAAAACCGGCCTGCGCCCACAGGTGATGATTGATTTGTCGCACGCCAACAGCAGCAAGCAGCACCGCCGCCAGATCGACGTGGCGGCCGATATCGCGCAGCAGATTGCAGCCGGTGAATCACGCATCACGGGTGTGATGATCGAAAGTCACTTGCACGAAGGCCGCCAGGACATCGTCGAAGGGCAGACGCTGCAATATGGCGTGTCGCTCACCGATGCCTGCATCAGCATGGAACAGACCATTCCCGTGTTGCAGCAACTGGCCCAGGCCGTGCAGCAGCGCCGCTCAAAGAAAGCATAGCTGCTGACGTATGACTGTAGCCATTTTCCATGTGTTTTATATCTGTAAATGGCTTGCAGCAAGCGTCAAGCACTATCGAAAATGATGAGCTTCAGTGCTTGCGCTGAAGCTTTTTCTCCACCGTAACGCTCGCCTTTTCCTGCTTCTTGCGCCGGTTGAAGACTTGCTGCATGTAGCGCAAATCAGCGGCAGACAGCTGCTGCTGGGCCGCCACGAACTGCTCCTGCTCCTCTTCCATGATGTGGTGCAGATACTGGTCGCGCAAGTGCGCAAAGCGGCGCAGCCAGCCGGGCGAGGACATGTCACGTGCAGCCAAATCGGCCAGCAGGTCGTCAATCTCCTTGTGCTCGGCCACGGCGTGGCGCGCATCATCGGTGGTTGCAGGGTTGCGCATCACACTGGACCACAGCGCCTGTTCCTCGGCAGCGGCATGGCTTTTGAGCTCCAGCGTCAACTCCAGGAAAAGCTTCTCGCGCTCGGGGGAGCGGCCCGAAGTGGCACCAATCATCGCCAACAGGGCGCGGTGGCGGTCGTGATCTTCCACCAGACGGCCAAAGATATCGGGGTTGCCGCGAAACACAGTTTTTGGCGTGCTGCCGATATGGGCATTGACCTGCGGCGCCACCGCCTTGGCTTTGGCAATGGCAGCGCGCTTGGCCTGCGTGGGGGCAATGGGCGTGCGGCTGCCCGCCGAATTGGTACGAGTGAAAACGGTCTTCTTGGTGTTGGAACGTGGAGCAGTGGTCGGCATCGCTGTCTTTCATGGCAAGTGCGGCACATTTGCCGCCTCCCTGGTTATAGCGGTGTCCTGCCGACCGCCCTGGTCAGCATGCTGAGCGCGGACTTGTAGGAAGGCACATGGTTGTGCCCAGCGGTCATGGCAAGGATGAAGTGCTCCGAAAAAGCACGGCTTCAAAAGCCAAACGCATGCTGCACCTGTGGCGCAGCAACCACCCAAGTGGCTCCAGGGCATGCGGTGCACTCCTGTGGAGGCTAAGGCCGCTGTCTACAATGCGGGCATCGCTTGCAGTGTCACACTGCCCCGCCAGGGACGACCCTGGCCGGAATGAACATAGGGGACGGCCCAGATTTGCATGCAATGCAAGGAGTCTCACTATGGCATGGCTGTATTT
>JAEYRT010000134.1 GCA_023435325.1 Pseudomonadota bacterium
GTGTACAGCTCTTCCGCTGCGCGGATGGCATCGCCGGGGTTGCCGTTGTCATCGCGTGTGACCAGCACCACCTTCTTGCCCAGCAAACCGCCCTGGGCGTTGATCTGCTCCACCGCCAGGTCCATGCCTTTTTTATAGGGCTCCAGGAATGCAGGCATGGCTTTGTAGCTATTGATTTCACCAATCTTGAGCACACCCTGCGCCCAGGCGGGCGCGGCAGCCAAGGCCAAAACGGGCAAGGTCCAGCGCAGTTGCATCAGTCTTCCTCCACGGCGCATGTTGGCGCCATTTCGATTAATACTCATTTTGAGTATATATAGCTGTAAAAAAGGTGCAGGCGCTTTTCACACCTGCACAACGCCTTTATGCTAAATCCGAGCATTAATCATTGTCAAGCCGCAAACTGTGCAGCCTGGATAGGTGCTTATTACTAATCCATATCAAATCAAAGTCCGCAGGGCCGCCCGTGGCGCCCCATTTCTCCGACAATAACGGGTTGATTCGCACAAACGCCAGCCCGCCACACCCTGCGCCCGTCGATTGCGCCGCTGTAGGGGTTTCGCCACCTGGCTCTGACGCCCGGGCATGGATTGCCCGTTTTTGCATCCACCGATTTTCTTTTTCACCATGAGTGCCTTTCTCGAAGAACGCGTCCTGTCCGTCCACCACTGGACCGACCGTCTGTTTTCCTTCACCACCACACGCGATACTTCGCTGCGCTTTTCCAATGGCCACTTCACCATGATCGGCCTGAAGGTGAACGGCAAGAACCTGCTGCGCGCCTACTCCATCGCCAGCCCCAACTACGAAGAGCACCTGGAGTTCCTGTCCATCAAGGTGGAAGACGGCCCACTGACATCGCGCCTGCAGCACATCCAGGTCGGTGACACCATCATCGTCGGCAAGAAGCCCACCGGCACGCTGCTGATCGACTATCTGCTGCCCGGCAAAAACCTGTACATGATCGGCACCGGCACAGGCCTGGCGCCATGGCTGTCCGTGGCCCGTGACCCCGAGACTTATGAAAAGTTTGACAACGTGGTCGTCGTGCACGGTGTGCGCCAGGTGGAGGAACTGGCGTACCGCGAGTTGTTCGAAAAGGATTTGTTCGAGCACGAGTTCCTGGGCGAGATCGTCAAGGACAAGCTGCATTACTACCCCACCGTCACACGCGAGCCTTTCCGCAACCAGGGCCGCATCACCGACCTGATCAACAACGGCATTTTCCCTCAGTGCCTGGGTCTGCCCGCGTTGAACCCCGAAACCGACCGCGTCATGCTGTGTGGCAGCCCCGCCATGCTGGCCCAGCTCAAGGAAATGATGGAGCAGCGCGGCTTCAAGGAAGGCAACACCACCACACCCGGTGACTTCGTGATCGAGCGTGCCTTCGTCGAGAAATAAGCCCTGCCCACCGGCTTCCCGGCCTGCCCGTGCTCTGCACCGGCAGGCTTTTTTGTCCGCGAAAGCCCTGTAGCGCGACAACTTGGGCGTTTCCATAATCGGCAGCATGCCTGCTTTGCCCGCTTCTGTTTCTCCCGCCGATGCTCCCCTGGACCGCAACTACGTCACCGCCCTGGCGCGTGGGCTGGATGTGCTGTCGTGCTTTCGTTCGGGCGAGAAACTGCTGGGCAACCAGGACATTGCCAAGCGCTGCGGTCTGCCCAAGTCCACGGTGTCGCGCCTGACGCATACGCTGACCACGCTGGGCTATCTGATCCATGTCCCCAGCGAAGGCAAATACCGCCTGGGCACTGCCACTCTGGCGCTGGGCAGCGCCATGCTCTCCGGCCTTGATGTGCGCAAGCTGGCACGCCCGCTGATGCACAAGCTCAGTGACCTCACCCAGACCGAAGTGGCGCTGGCCACGCGCGATCGGCACAACATGGTGTACATCGAGCACTGCCCCAGCCCGCAGCCCATGGATTCGAACCTGGACATCGGCACGCGCCTGCCGCTGGGCACCACCGCCATTGGCCGCGCCTGGCTGGCCGCCTGCCCGGTGGGCGAACGCCAGCAGGCCCTGGACTATCTGCAGGCCCATGCCCCCGAACAATGGGCCGCAGCCGCAGCGCTGCAGGACCAGTGGCCGCAGTATCAGGACCGCCCACACCCGTGGCTGACCACTTCGTTTGGCGACTGGCTGCCGCATGTGAATGCGATTGCGCTGGCCTTCTCGCCAGGGCGGGGTCTGCCCTTGATGGCAATTAGCTGCGGCGGCCCGTCCCGTTTGATTTCTGCCGACATGCTGATGCAGCGCGCCAAGCCCGAGCTGGAGCGCATGGTGCGCCGCTTGCAGCAAGCCATTTACCACGCGTGATCTCGCGTAATCCCGAACCTTTGCAGTAGCCAAGACGACAGCGTTTTTGCGCTTGAAAACCTAGCATGTCTGCTAGAGCGTTCCGCAAAGCGGTTTCGCCTGCACACAGCAACAAGGAGACAAAGCATGAGCGTGAAACAACTGTTTGACCTGTCCGGCAAAACCGCCTTGATCACCGGCGGTTCACGTGGGCTGGGGCTGCAAATGGCCGAAGCCCTTGGTGAGATGGGCGCCAAGCTGGCCATTACCGCCCGCAAGGCCGACGAGCTGGCCGAGGCCAAGGCCCACCTTGAAAAGCTGGGCATCGAGGTTCACACCTTCACCAATGACCTGCAGAAGTTCGACGCCATTCCCGGCCTGGTGGATGACGTGCTGGCCCAGCTGGGCACCATCGACATCCTGGTCAACAATGCAGGCGCCACCTGGGGTGCCAAGGCCGAGGACTACCCTGACGAGGCCTGGCACAAGGTGATGAACCTGAACGTGTCCGCCCCCTTCTTCCTGACGCGCGAAGTGGCGCGCCGCGTGATGATTCCCAAGGGCGTGGGCAATGTCATCATCACCGCCTCGGTGGCAGCGCTCAAGGGCACGCCTCCCGGCATGAACACCGTGGCCTACAACACTTCCAAGGCCGCCGCCGTGCATCTGGCACGCACGCTGGCCTCCGAATGGGGCCACTACGGCATCCGCGTCAACAGCATCTGCCCCGGCTTTTTCCCCAGCAAGCTGGCCAATGGCCTGATCGACAAACTGGGCGAGCAACTGGTGGCACGCACGCCGCTGCGCCGCATCGGTGGCGAGGAAGACCTGAAAGGTGCGGTGGTGTACCTGGCTTCCGACGCCTCGCGCCACATGACGGGACAGGCCCTGGTGCTGGATGGTGGCGCCAGCCTGATCTGACCTACTGAAAAACAAGAGCATCCTGCGCCCGGCAATCAAGCACTTCCAATATAAAACATACGCAAGTGCTTGATAGTTCAGCGTAAGCTGCTTCTTTTTTCTACCAATCAGTAGATAAAACAATCCCACCCCATGAAAAAAAGCGCGCCTCAATGGCGCGCTTTGTCTTTGCATTACCGATCAGTCGGCTGGTTTATTTCTTTTCGGTCGAAATCACCTCGATCTTGCCATCCTTGACCGCTCCGCCGCGCTCCTTGGTCAGCGTGCCGCCATTGGCGTCGACACCAAGCACGCCACCGGGATTGACTTCAGGAGACAGGCTCTTGTAGGCCTCATCCAGCTTGGCGTGAATGGCCTTGGCGTCCGTTGCCGTGCCCGCCAGTTGCATGGCCTTGGCTGTGGCGTGCACCGCGGTGTAGTTCCACAGCGCTTCCGAACCGGGCACGCGGCTGTCGAACTTCTTGCCAAAACGATCGATGAACGCCTTGTTCACGGGCGAAGGATCCGCCGACACGGGCAGCACGCCAATCGCGCCTTCCAGGGTTTCCAAGCCACCCACCAC
>JAEYRT010000161.1 GCA_023435325.1 Pseudomonadota bacterium
CCCACGTTCCGAGGCTTGGCATAGGAAGGTGCCAGGTGCATGCGCAGGCCAGGGGCGGCGTTCACTTCCACGATGCCGCCATTTTGTTCTTCCAGCGGCTTGAGCATGGTTTCGCAGACCACGTCCACGCCGCAGATGTGCAGGCCCACGCAGGCTGCTGCTTCCACTGCACGGGCGGCGATGTCGGGGTGGACGTCATCGGTCACGTCGGTGGCGCTGCCGCCGGTGGACAGATTGGCGTTGTTGCGCAGCACCACGCGCTGGCCCTGGGCCGGGATGGCTTCGGGCGTCAGGCCTTCGGCCGCCAGGCGGCCCAGCGCGATATCGTCCAGACGGATCTTGGTCAGTGCCGTACCGTGGCCGGAGCCGCGACGCGGGTCCTGGTTGACGATGTCGACCAGCTCACGGATGGTGTGTTCGCCATCTCCCAGGACTTGCGGAGGATCGCGGCGTGCAGCGGCCACCAGCTTGTTGCCTACCACCAGCAGGCGGAAGTCATGGCCGGGCAAAAAGCGCTCCACCATCACTACGGTACCGAATTCCATGGCCGTGGCGTAGGCGCGTTCCAGTTGCTCACGCGTCGTGATGTTGACGGTCACGCCCTTGCCCTGGTTGCCGTCCTGGGGTTTGACCACCACGGGCATGCCGACTTCCTGTGCCACGTTCCAGGCGTCTTCCACATCCTTGACGGGACGTCCCATGGGCACGGGGACGCCCGCGGCGTGCAGCAGACGCTTGGTCAGGTCCTTGTCCTGCGCAATGGTTTCGGCCACGGAGCTGGTCTGGTCCACTTCAGCGGCCTGGAACCTGCGAGCCTTGGCACCCCAGCCCAGTTGCACCAGACTGCCTGCCGTCAGGCGGCGCAGGGGAATGCCGCGCGCCTGGGCCGCATGCGCCAAGGAGGAAGTGGAAGGGCCCATGCGCTCTTCCTCGTCCAGTTCGCGCAGCTCGGCAATGGCGGCCTTGACATCAAAAGCGGCATCGTGCAAAGCGGCGTGAATCAGCGCTTGTGCCAGTTCCATGGCGCGTTTGCCCACGGCTTCTTCGGTGTATTCCACGATGACTTGAAAAGTGCCGCGCTCCACAGTTTCGTGGGTGCGGCTGAAGGTCACGGGGCAACCGGCCTGTGCCTGCATGGCCAGGGCGGCAGCTTCAAGTACGTGGGCCATGGACAAGGTGTTGTCCATTCCCTGGCCCTGCAGGCCGCCGATGGCGGGGAAACGGGCGCGGAGCTTGTCTTCAAAGCCTGCGATCTGCGTGAAATCGCACTCTTGCGGCGGGCAGTGCACAACGCATTCGATGGCGGTGTTTCGGCTCCAGAGGTTGGGGCCACGCAAGGCACGGGTGCGAGAAATTTCCATGGTCTGTCTTTCCGCCAATTTATAAATAAAAATGGCTTCTAACGTAGAGGTAGAAAGCGCTGGTCGCTATGTTTTTGTTGCCTTCAGGCGGGCTGGTAATCAAAGGTCTTGATGCCTGCAGCAATCAATTCCGGCGTGATGTCCAGAGCCCAGGCCGTGGCAACCGCTGCCAGCAGGGCCGCGCGGTCAGGCTCAAAACCGTTCACGGGGCGCAAGGCGGTCAGGCTGCCCAGCGTGCGCTCGGCGCTGCCTTCGATCAGCAATACATCATCGCCCTTGAGGACCACGGCACGAGCACCGGTTTCGCGGTGCGCCGTGACCAGCGCATTCTCGGCGTCCAGGCTGTACAGCAGCACCTGCCCATCGCACAGGCGTGCCAGGTCGGCGGTCTGGGCATCATCGGCATTGAGCACACCTGCACCGCGCGTCAGCACCACATCCACCTGGGTGCGCAATACGCGTGTCATCTGTCCGGCTTCGTGGATGTCATGGTCGGCCAGCTGTTCAAAGCCGTCCATGTCGGTGACCACACCCACCTGGCAGCGGTCGTAGGCCAAACCCTCCTGCAGGATGGAACGGGCCGTGGTCTGCACCACGGCCGCTTCGGCCAGGCGGTTGACCATCAGGCGGTGGGCGGCATGCCAGTTGGTGTTGTCCCCCTTTTGGGTCAGGCGACCCTCAAAGAAAGTGCCTTCGCTGCTGGCCACCCCCGTGCGCTTGCCGGTAAGTTGCAACAGCCAGCCAACCAAGCGCGCGATGAAGGCGTTATGGCGTGTGCCCGCAATGCCCACGACGGGAATGCGTGCGCCCTGGCCTTCGCTGTCGCCATCGGTGGCGGGGAACAGATGCTCCACAATGGCCTGCCCCACGGGGCGGCTGATCCCCACGCTGGGCTGTAAATGCATCAGCAGACCCGGCCCGCTGTTGACTTCCAGAATGGCACCACCCTGGGCTTCCAGGGGCTGGGAGATGTCCTGGCACATCAGGTCCACGCCCGCAATATCCAGGCCCGCGACCTTGGCGGACAGGGCGGCCATATAGGCCACCTCAGGATGCACGTCGTCCGTGCAATCCACGGTCACGACCTTGGCGCGTGGGTTGCTTTGGCCCTCGGAGTATTCCCCCCGCGATGCCGCCACCACCTTGCCACCCACCACCAGCAGGCGGTGCACATGACCGGGCACATGGCGTTCCACCATGACATAGCGGGTGAGCTTGCGCGCTTCGTCATAGGCGGCACGCACTTCGGCTTCGGTCATGAGGTTCAGGCCCACGCCCTGGCCCTTGTTGGAGTTATAGGGCTTGACCGTGACGGGCAGGCCCATGTAGTCGGCTTCTTCCCAGGCCTCGTCGGCGGATTTGACCAGCTCCCATTCGGGCACCGGCACGCCGCAGGCCTTGAGCAGTTGCTTGCTCAGATCCTTGTCCTCGGCGATGCCGAAACCTATGGCGCTGGTCTTGTCGGTTTCCGTACTCCAGACGCGGCGTTGCGCTGCGCCGTAGCCCAGTTGCACCAGGTTGCCATCGTTCAGGCGGATGAAGGGGATGCGGCGCTCGGCTGCTGCATTGACGATGCAGGCAGTGCTGGGGCCTAGGTAACGGTTTTCGATCTCGGCCTGGATTGCTTCGACCGCGGCCTGCACATTGAAGGGCTGGTTGTTGATGGCCGCCATGATCAGCGCATGGCCTTGCGCCAGCGCCACATGCGCGACGGATTCTTCCGGGCAGCGGAACACCATGCGGTAGACGCCGTGTTGCGAGACCGAGCGGGTCTGGCCGAATTCAGCGGGCATGCCTGCCATGTTCAACAGCTCGATAATCGTGTGCTCCAGCACATGGCCGCACCATGTGCCTTCCTGCAAACGCTCCAGAAAGCCGCCGCGGTGACCCACACCGCAATGGTGCTCGACAAGGCCGGGTAGCCACGCGGTCAAGCGTTCGGCAAAGCCCTCAATCTTGTTGGAGGGGTAGTCCTCCAGTTCGCCCAGGTCCAGCCACACTTCCAGCACGGGCCGGTATGTCCAGACGCTGGGGCCACGAAGGTAGGTGGTGCGAAGCAGTTGGATGTCTTTGAATGTCGCCATGGATATCAGCGTGGGATGGGGCTGTGGGGCTGATGCAAACTACCAGCCACAGTCTGAAAAAGGGAGAGCCATTGTGCGCGGGAGGTAAAACCGGCGTTGCCTGTCAGCCAAAACAGCATGTGCTGCGTTGATAAGCACAGTTCCTACTCCGGTGGTGCGTGTTCTTGCCGAGAATGCGCCAAGCCCCACCCCCTTGGCATACCAGCCCAGGCAGGGTTTCAACGACTCAACATGCAACATCACCATTCTGTAGACGCCTCCGGTGTCTTCAATGGCCCTTTGGGGGCTGAATTGCGAGCACAGCTCGCACCACATGAAAACGTACAAGCTGCCCTATCGGTTGACTTGGCCGCATCGCTTCGCTTTGCGCCAGGTGTTTTGGTTCTGACGGACACCCGCATTCTGGGCAAGGATGCCGAGGCTCCGTGGCAAAGCTGGCCACTGGCTGACGATCTGACCCTGCGCATGGTGGATCACGCCGGTGTCGGCTCTCTGGAGTTGCACAACAGCAGCGAGCGCCTGGGTATCTGGCGTTTCACCCTGGCCCAGCAAGCGCAGGCGCTGCGGTTGAGCCTGCGTTTCGAGCAATTGCGCGAGGCTATCGCGACGGGCACGCTGGAGCAAGTGCTGGCACCGGCCGAAGAAAGCCGCTGCCCCGTCTGCCACGAGAGCCTGCCGCCTGACAGCGACGAGTGTCCGGCCTGTGCTCGACGGGCGGCACCCAAGCCCTCCACCTGGGTCCTGTTGCGCGTGGGACGTTTTGCCAGGCCGTATCGCAAGCTGCTGATTCTGGGTTTTTTGCTGACGCTGGCATCGACAGCGGCGACCCTGGTTCCCCCCTATCTGACCATGCCCATCATGGATGAGATTCTCATCCCCTTCCAAAGCGGCACGCCGATTGATCCCCAACTGGTCATGTTCTACCTGGGTGGGTTGCTGGTGTCCGCGCTGTGTGCCTGGGGGCTGGGATGGGGGCGCACCTTTGTGATGGCCAAGGTGTCCGAGCGCATTGGTGCGGACATGCGCACCACCATTTACGAGCACATCCTCAAGCAGTCGCTGGAGTATTTCGGCACCAAGCGCACGGGGGATCTGATGAGCCGGGTGAGCGACGACACCGACCGCATCAACATGTTCCTGTCGCTGTATGCGCTGGATTTCGTGACGGATGTCCTCATGATTCTCATGACGGCGGCCATCATGTTTTCGATCAGCCCCTGGCTGGCGCTGGTCACCCTGGTGCCGCTGCCGTTCATCGCCTGGCTGGTGCACAAGGTGCGCGGTCGCCTGGCACTGGGCTTTGACCGCACCAGCCGCATCTGGGCCGAGCTGACCAATGTGCTGTCCGACACCATTCCCGGCGTGCGCGTGGTCAAGGCATTTGCCCAGGAAAAGCGCGAGATCGAGCGTTTCCGTGCCGCCAATCGCCGCAATCTGGAGGCCAATGACAAGGTGAACAAAACTTGGGCGCTGTTCTCACCCACGGTCGGCCTGATGACGGAAATCGGGCTGCTCGTGGT